>JBKKCW010000404.1:0-6227 GCA_046712485.1 Candidatus Limnocylindrales bacterium | reverse complement strand
GGCTACTCGATCCGAGGGCAGACGCCGATCCATCACGAGCCCTGGAGACTTCTCATGCTTCGTACCGTTCGACCGCTCGTGGTCGCGCTTGCCCTCGCCGTCAGCCCAACCCTGAGCCCCGCCCCCGTGGCCGCGGCGTCGCTTCTGCCGGACCTCGCCATGGCGCCGCTGACGGACATCCAGATCCAGAACACCGCGGACGGCCGGCGTCTGCTTCGGTTCACCACGACGATCGTCAATACCGGCTCCGGCCGGTTCGAGCTGTTCGGCACACGTCCGGACACGAGCGTGACCACGATGTCCGTCACCCAGCGCATCTGGGATTCGGATCCCCGCCTGTACACGGACGTGGCGACCGGGGCGACCATGCAGTACTCCGGAGACGGCCACAACCACTGGCACGTCCTCAACCTGGAGTCCTACGAGCTGGACCGCGCGGACAACGGCGTCAAGGTCGGCACCGGCGCCAAGACCGGCTTCTGCTTCTACGACACGACGCCCTACGATCTGACCCTGCCAGGTGCACCGCAGTCGGCGGTGTTCACGAACTGTGGCATCCCGAGCGACCTGACCATCCGGATGGGATTGTCGGTCGGCTGGGGCGACAAGTATCCCTGGTACCTTGCCGGGCAGTACATCGACATCACCGGTCTCACCGCGGGCAACTACATCCTCCGGGCCACCGCCGACGAGTCGAACTGGTTCACCGAGTCGAATAACGACAACAACTCGACCTCCGTGCCGATCCAGCTCACCGGCGGGACCAATTCCCCGCCCAGCGCGGTCATCTCGGCCTCGCCGACGAGCGGCCCTGCGACGCTGAACGTGTCGTTCAGCGGGAGCGGCTCGAGCGACCCCGATGGTGGCAGCCTGACCTACGCCTGGGACTGGACGAATGACGGCACGTTCGATGCCAGCGGCGTCACGACGAGCCACGCGTACGGCACGCCGGGAACGTATACGGCGGTCCTTCGAGTGACGGATGCCGCTGGTGCGTCCGACACCGACTCGACCGTGATCACGGTCAGCGACCCGGTCCCGGCCACCGACGTGGGGGTCGTCAAGACCGGGACGGTGAGCGCGAACCGGACCTCGATCACCTACCAGATCGCGGTTGCGAACAACGGTCCGAACCCGGCGACCAGCGTGGCGGTCAGCGACACCCTCCCCTCGAAAGTGACCTTCACGAGCGTCTCGTCGACGATGGGCACGTGTGCCTACACATCGTCGACCCGCACGGTCAGCTGTTCGCTCGGCTCGCTAAGTCCGTCGCAGACGGCCACGGTCACCCTGGTCGTCGGAGGCCTCAAGAACGGCCCGATCGACAATACCGCGACCGTCTCGTCGGCCACACCTGACACGAACACGTCCAACAACAGCTCGACGGTCCGCAACCGCCGCTGACGGCTCCCAGGGCGCGACTGCGCCTTGGGTCAGATGGCACTGGCGCAGGCGCGGCACTTGCTCGCGTCGAGCGCGTTGGGCTCCTTGCAGAACGGGCACGTCTTGACCTCGGGCGGGGTCTCTTCCTTGATGACCATCTTCGAGATCTGCCACACCACGAACGCGACCACGATGAAGGCGATGATCGAGTTGAGGAACGTGCCATAGCGGATCGCGACCTCGGTCGCCGGGTCGCCGCCGGCTGCCTCCTTGAGCACGATCTTGAGCTGATTGAAGTCGACACCGCCGAGGGCCATGCCGATGGGCGGCATGATGATGTCGTTGACCAGCGAGTTGACGACGATGCCGAGCGCCGCGCCGATGATGACGCCGATCGCCAGAGCAAGTGCGTTGGTCTTGAGCAGAAACCCCCTGAATTCGGAAACCATGGCTCGCTCCTCCCGATCTGACAACCTGGTGTGCGTCGGCGGATGCCGACGGCGACGGTAGCGGGCTAGTGCTCGACGACTTTGGGCAGATTCTTCGCCTGGGCGATCCAGTCGGTCACCGTCTCCTCCGACGGCAGCCTCCGGATCCAGTTCGGGCGAGCCGCATCGACCTCCTGGAAGGTGATAGCCAGGTTGGCGGGGCTGCGCTGGGCGAGTTCTGCCGGCGAGTCCACGCCCGCAGCCTCCAACAGTTCCGAGTATTCCGACCCGACACCGTTGATCCTCCAGAGGTCCGCGTGATTGACCCACTTGAGGATCTGCCCCGCACCGATCCCGGTCGCGTCGGCAAGGGCCTGACGCCCGGCGGGCTTGGCCCCGCGTTCGAGGAGCCGCTCCGTAGTGGATACTCCGGCGGCCTTCAGGCTCGCCGCGTGCGTCGGACCGATGCCCTCGACGTCCTCGATGTTCATGTCCGTGACCTCCTTGAGCGTCCCCTGGTGAGAGCGTGGTCCCACCGATGATACGCTTGGCTCCTTGTCGCCCCGACACCCTTCCGCGCCCCGGAGGAGTCCATGGATCAGGCATTCCGCGACGCGATGACGCAGGGCTACGCCCTCGCGGAACCGGGCGTCGTGATCGGCAGCCCGATGCACGATGGTGAGCTCCTCAACGAGGCCCGCGTCCAGATCGCCCTGAGCATGCTCAACCGCCATGGGCTCATCGCGGGCGCGACCGGGACCGGCAAGACCAAGACGCTCCAGCTGATGGCCGGCCAGCTGTCCAGGGCAGGCGTACCGGTGTTCGTCGCGGACATCAAGGGTGATCTGACCGGCCTCGCGGCGCCCGGCGACGCGACCAATCCAAAGCTCCAGGAGCGGGTCGCATCGCTCGACTGGACGTTCGAGCCCGCTGGCCACCCGGTCGAGTTCCTGTCGCTGTCGGGCAAGCTCGGCGCCCAGGTGCGAGCGACGGTCCATTCGTTTGGTCCGCTGCTGCTCGGGAAGGTCCTGGACCTCAACGAGACGCAGACTTCGATCCTGGCGCTCGTGTTCAAGTACTGCGACGACCACGACCTGCCGCTCCTCGACCTGACAGACCTCGCCACGACGGTCAAGTACCTCGCGTCCGTTGAGGGCAAGCCGATCCTGGCCGAATACGGCGGGATGTCGAGCGCATCGGTCGGCGTGCTCCTGCGGTCGATTGTCGTCCTCGAGCAGGAAGGCGCAGACGTCTTCTTCGGCGAGCCCGAGTTCGAGGTGGACGACCTCCTGCGGACCACGCCGGAGGGCGAGGGCATCGTCACGATCCTCGAGCTGTCGGACGTCATGGACCATCCCCGCCTGTTCAGCACATTCATGCTGTGGATGCTCGCCCAGCTGTACGAGAGCCTGCCCGAGGCGGGCGACTTGCCCAAGCCGAAGCTGTGCTTCTTCTTCGACGAGGCGCACCTCCTCTTCGACGATGCGTCGGAGGCGCTGATGGACCAGGTCGAGCGGACGGCGCGGCTCATCCGGTCGAAGGGCGTCGGTGTCTACTTCGTGACCCAGGCGCCGACGGACGTGCCCTCGTCCGTTCTGGCACAGCTCGGCAACCGCGTTCAGCACGCGCTCCGCGCCTACACGCCCGATGACGTCGACGCCTTGCGCAAGAGCGCCCGGACGTTCCCGATGACCGATTTCTACGACGTCCAGCGGACGATCACTTCGCTCGGGACTGGCGAGGCGCTCGTCACGGTCCTCGCCCCGAGCGGCGTTCCCACGCCACTGGCGGCGACTCGTCTGCTCGCGCCGGATTCGCTCATGGCTCCGATCGACGCGGGCGAGTTCCACGGACGGATCGCGACGAGCCCGTATGTCGCCAAGTACGGCGCGACCGTCGATCGGGACAGCGCCCACGAACGGATCACCGCGAGATTGGCCTCGGCGCGAGCCGCAGTCGCCGACGTCGCCATGCGCCAGCAGGTCGAACCCACTACCGCTGACGGATTGAACACGATGACAGCCGCCCAGCAGAAACGGGAGATCGCCCGTCAGGCGCGCGAACTGGCCACCGCTCGTCGCGCCGCAGAGCGCCAGCGGGCTGCCCAGGCGAAAGCGGAGCGTGACGCCGCGCGGGCGCGCCAGCGCTCGATCGACAATGCCATCAGGACGGGAGGCCGGGTCGCCACGTCGCGGATCGGCCAGGACATCATTCGCGGGGTCTTCGGCACGCTGTTCGGCGGTGGCCGAAGCCGCTGACGCGGCGCATCAGGTTGGTGCACGAACCCGCAGGCGGCGTACGCAGAGCCACGCAAAGATCAGGGCCCCCGTGAACATCGAGAGTTCGGAGATCTCGCTGACCCGGGCCCCGGCCCGGTCGGGATCGACGAAGATCCGCCCGATCCAATGGAGCAGCGTGACAAGGAAGAAGCTGACCAGGGCGACCGGGGGCACGAGGAGCGAGGACCGAAGGACCCGTGGCGCGCGTCTGCTGAGCACAAGGAGTGGTAGCACGGTTCCGTACAGGCCGGCGCCGATATGGGTGAACTTCACGAGATTGTCGAGAGCGCCGATGTTGTGGAGGTTCGCTTCACCTTGGTAGTTGATGTCCTCGAGCTCCACGGGCGTGGCAAACCCGATCAGGCGCTGCCCCCACGAGATCTCCTCGCCTGCCACCGCCATTGCCCCCACAGCCGCGATCATCAGCACAATGGCCACGAAGCGAGCGGAGCGCCCCCAAAGGCGGATGGCCGCGAGGCAGAACAGGGCCGCGGTCGCGAGCAGGATGAGCACCTGGAGCCACTCGATCGGGCCATCTTCGTCGGTCGCCCGGATGAATGCCGACGGCGCGAGCCCGGCACCGAGAAGGCCGATGACCGCGGTGGCGAGTGGCGTCACGAGCAACGCCACGGTCGCCGGATGTGGAATGCCCCAAGCCGCCGAGTTCGCTGACACTGCTGCCAAGGGGCCGTAAACACTGCGGCTGCGGTCTCGTTCACGCACGGTCGCCCCGCGCACGCTTCGGCCGATCATTTGGGCACCCTACCAACGTCTGTATTGCAGAGGCGTCATCGCGGGCGGGGAGCGTGTGGCGATTGGCGCGTTAGAGCTTCATGCCGGGGCCCGATACGCCGGAAAATAGCCGCGAAGGTCCCGTGGATCCGCCTGTGGATCGCGCTCCCGGACCAGCTCGGCATACCGGGCCGTGTCGGCCACGAGACGGAGCGTGTGGTACGGATGGCGATCCGGCGAGAACCCCGCCTTGAAGTCGAACAGGGAATCCTCGCTTCCCCCGACGCCGCCGCCGAGGTGCAGTCGAGTATCCCCGCGCTCCTTCGCCCAGCCGCGCGCGAAGTGGAGCATCAGCTTCGTCGGGCGATCCCGCACGAAGGCTTCGGCCATCCCCGACAAGTGGTATTGCACCAGGCCGTCGGTCTCGACGAACAGACCACCCCCGGCGAACGCCCCGTCGATCTCGACCACGCAGAGATGGAGCCTGTCCCCGAGCACGGAGTGAAGCTCGGCGAAGTATGCCTCGTCGAACAGGTAGTAGTCCGAGGCACCGACACGGCGCATGGTCGAGCGATAGACCCCCTGGAACTCGTCATACCGCACAAACTCGGTATCGATCGATGCCGTGTGGCCCATGCGGATCGCCCGGTTGATCTGGTTGCGGTGGTCGGCGCGCGTCTGGGACCACATCGCCTCGTCCGACAGGCGGAGGTCGATGCTGACGGTCGCGCCGTGGTGGACCAACGTACCCACGTCGGCCGGCGGGATCGCATTCAGAAGCGGATGGAGGCGCACGAAGATCGAGACCAGGCCCTCCGACCGGGCGCGCTCCAGCCCCGCTTGCAACGCGTCCGTGAAGAAGTCGGCGTCGCCGATCGGCCCGGGGTAACCGTATGGCGACACGCCGTCGAGCCCGTCGCGAAGGAGCAGCTGCAACAACATCCGGCGATCACCGTCCTGGACGTACAGCGCACGGGGCGTTCCAGCCTCGTGGGCGGCACACAGCGCCGCGTACCCTGGCTCATGGTGGAAATCGTGCGGGTACGACCCGAGGACGCGATCCCATTCGGGTGCGCCGGGCGCGAGCAGCGAAGCGTGGATCACGCGGGCGACGCAGCCTCGGGCGCGCGCCGGTAGTCGTCGCGTAGCAGCCCCATGACGAGGACGTCGACGTTGCGGCCGTTCCTGACCTGGTGCTCCCGCAGCCGCCCTTCGACAACGAACCCGAGCTTCTCGTAGACATGCCTCGCGCGCTCGTTCGTGTCGACGACCTCGAGATAGATCCGCCGAAGACCAAGCACGTCGAACCCGTATTCGATCGCGAACCGGGTGACCTGCGTGCCGACGCCCTGGCCCCAGATCGCCCTGTCGCCGAGGAGGATCCCGAATTCCGCGGTTCCGGCCC
>JBKKCW010000403.1:0-6680 GCA_046712485.1 Candidatus Limnocylindrales bacterium | reverse complement strand
CACGTGGTGAGCCGAGCGCCCTGGAGATACGGCCGCGTCTCGGCGACCCAGACGTGGATCGCCCGACCGTCGTGGTGGGCGACCTGCACGACGCCCAGAGCGGTACCGAACTGGCCGCACGCGAGCGGTCCGGTGTTGCAGTGGGTCAGAACCCGCAGGGGCCGATCCTCCGGGACGGGCAGGACGGCCAGCCCATGGCCGGCGAGTCGCCCGTGATCGATTGTCGCCTCCATGACGATCGCATCGGCTTCGTCTCGCATCGCAGCGGCGATCGCGTCGCCATCCTCGGACAGGTCCCCGACCTCGTTGTAGCGGGCCATAACCCGCTCCACGGCCCAGCGGAGATTGACCGCGGTTGGACGGCTGTTGATCAGGGCGTTAGCTCCGCCGCGCAGGGTTGCGCGTCTGGCATACGGCTTGGATCCACGCATCTTCGCCGCGGTGAGGGCGAGCCCGATCGCGGCCACTGCGCCGATCGCGGGCGCGCCTCGGACCACCAACTCGCGGATCGCAAACGCCACCTCTCCGGCGGACCGGCAGGGGTACTCGACAAGGACGTCGGGGAGCCTGCGCTGATCGACCAGGTAGAGGACGCCGTCATCCTCCCTGTAGGCCGTCCGGAAGCCGCCGGGCGCGGTGCCGGGAGTGGCGCCGGTCAGGGCGACGCGTTCCTCCGCGAGCCGGCCGGCAGCGCTGTCAGGGTCGAGGATCGCGCCGGCTGCCTCGGCGGAAGCGCGCTGCAGGGCCTGGGCGGCCCCGGCCACCGTTGCCGCGGTCTGGATCAGCTCGCCGGCAAAGGCGCGGAAGAAGCGCCGCCGGCCCAGGTCGGCCTGGGGCACGAAGGAACTCGCGACCGGCGACGACGCGGTCACCGCATCGGGCGCGGGACCTGGCGCTGGACCTGGCGCGGGACCGATGGTGGGATCGGTCGTTGGAGCGCGCGTCGGGTCGTCCGCGGTCTCGGTCAACGGCGTGGCCTCGATCGGTCCCGGGTCAGTACTGGATCACGCTTGTGACGCGGCGGCCATCCAGCCGGTCGCGGCCGTTGAGAAAGTCGAGCTCCACGAGGAACGCCAGACCGACGACCTCGCCCTTGAGCCGCTCGACGAGCTCGATGGTGCCGTGGACCGTCCCGCCGGTGGCCAGCAGGTCGTCGACGACGAGCACCTTTTGGCCCGCCTGGATCGCGTCGCGATGGATCTCGAGGGTGTTCGACCCGTACTCGAGTGCGTATTCGACCGTGATCGTCTCCGCCGGCAGCTTGCCCAGCTTGCGGACCGGCACGAGCCCGGCATTGAGCTGGTACGCCATCGGGGCGCTGAAGATGAACCCGCGCGACTCCATGCCGACGACGATGTCGATCTTCTCGCCGGCGTACGGGGCGAGCATCAGGTCGATCGCGTCGCGATACGCGGCAGCATCCTTGAGCAACGTCGTGATGTCGTAGAAGAGGATGCCTGGCTTGGGGAAGTCGGGGACCTCGCGGATCTTCGCGCGCAGCTCCTCGGCAGACACGTCTTTCTGACCTCCATCGTCGGGGTCGCGGCGCCGGTGAGCGGCGGCGTGGCGTTCGAAGAGTCTACCGCAGGCGCTTCGACCGTCTAGGTCGTGGACGTGATCGCGGCGCCCTCGACGTGCGCCACGACACCACGGCGTCGTAGCCGGCTGGTAAGGATCAGGCCGAGGAGGCCGACCGCGAGCGCGACGCCAAAGGCAATGGTCAACCCCGGGACCGGCAGACCGCTGGCTCGAACCCCTGCGGCAATGATCGCGCCGCTCACGCCGGTTCCCAGCGCCGTGCCCAATGTGTCAGTCAGCGACAACGCGCTCGAGGCCGAGCCCTGGATCGCGGCCGGTGCTTCGCGGAGCACGATCAGCGCCGTCGGCGAGTACGCCAGCCCCATGCCGAAGCCCGCGATGGCGAATGTCGGGATGGCGATCAGCCAGCTGACGTCCTGCCGCAGGACGAGCATGAAACCGGTCAGCCCGACCAGCGCGACCGCGAACCCGGCCGTGACGAACCGCTCGCTCGACCAGCGCGTCGCGCCGCGTGCCTGGACCCACGAGCCCGCGGTCCACACGATCGTGCCGGCGGTCAGGGCGATTCCCGCCTCGGTGAGCGAAAGGCCGCGCCACCCGACGAGGGCAAGGGGTACGAACGCGTCGATGCCGAAGAACATGAAGGTCAGGAGGCCGCGGATCAGGACCGCGGCCGGCAGCACCGGTCGCGCCCTGAGCGTTCCGGGCGGGGTCAACCGGCGCAAGGCGTGGATGCCGAGGGGCAGACCGACTCCGATCAGCGCGACCGCCGGCAGCAGCGAGCCCGCGCTGAGACCGGCCGTCACGAGCCCCGCGCCGGCCGCGACCTGGATCGCCAGCGGCAGGTGCCTTCGTTCCGCTGCCGAGGCATCCGCCTCGGCGCCGGCGGCGGCAGTCGGTGCGACCACGGCACGAAGGGCGCCGAGCGTCAGGGCCCCGGCGAGGCCGATCAGCGGCAACAGGCCCAGAAACACGAAGCGCCAGCTGAACGCGTCGCCGATCGTGGCCGCGATCGCGGGGCCGAGCACGCCGGGCAGGATCCATGCGGTCGACATCGTCGCGAACATGCGAGGCCGCAGCGATTCGGGCAGGCTCCGGCCGATTGCGACGTAGGCGATCGGCGGGATCGTCCCGGCACCGAGCCCCTGGGCGAATCGCGCCGCGACGAGCACGGGCATGGAGGTCGCCAGCCCGCCGACAAACAGCCCGATCGCAAACAGCCCGAGACCCAGCGCGAAGGGGAGCGCCAATCCGCGGCTGTTGATCGCCCCGCCGGCGACCACGATCCCGATCAGCGACCCGAGAAAGAACGCAGAGAAGACCCAGCCGTACAACTCGATCCCGCCGAGCTCGCGAGAGACCTGCGGCATCACGGTCGAGATGGCCAGGGCCTCGAAGGCGACGAGCGTGACCGTGAGGACCAGGCCGATCGTCAATGCGCGCCGATGTGGCGACCAGAGGCCGTCGCCGGGTGCCGAATGCATCGCGCAAGCATGGCGGCAGACGACCCGTCCGTGCTGGCGGCTCTCCTCGAACCGGTTCGCGGTCAGCCGGCGAGGGGCTCATGGGCGGCCACGGTCAGCCGCCCGACAACGGCCTGGGTGAGCGTCCAGCCCTTCCCGGGGTCCCGTGGCAGGCGGATGCGAACCTGGTTGCTGGCAAAGGCGACATCGGTTGGCCGGACCCCGGGCAGTGCCGGCCCTGCCAACAGGCGCATCGCCGTCGCCCGCGTCAGCCCTTCTCCGAACCGCACGACGAGCCAGCCTTCCTCGCGCGAGATCGACAGGACACCCGCCGCCTCGGCCGCCAATCGAAGCTCGGCCACCTCCACGAGCCGCGTGACTGGCCCGGGCATCGCCCCGAAGCGGTCCCCGAGCTCCTGGCGGAAGGCGGCCAGGTCTCCCGGCGTTCGCGCCCGTGCGAGCCGCCGGTAGAGCTCGAGCTTCTGCGCCACGTCCGGGACGTATTCGGTTGGGAGGTGCGCTTCGACGGGCAGATCCACCACGGCCTGCGGCGGCGCGATGCGTGGCGGCCGACCCTCCATCGAGGCCTTCCGGTTCTCCACGGCCTCGGCCAGGAGTCGCGTGTACAGGTCGAACCCGACCGCCGCCATGTGCCCCGACTGCTCGCCGCCCAGGATATTGCCCGCCCCCCGGATCTCGAGATCGGAGAGGGCGATCTGGAACCCCGCGCCAAGCTCCGAGGCATTGAAGATCGCCTGCAACCGCTTGCGGGCCTCGTCCGACAGTCGCTCGCGACGCCGGTACAGGAGATAGGCGTACGCGCGCCGGCTGCTCCGCCCGACCCGACCGCGGAGCTGGTAGAGCTGCGCGAGCCCGAGCGTGTCCGCGCGATCGATGATGATCGTGTTCGCGTTGGGGATGTCCAGGCCCGACTCGATGATCGTCGTGCAGATCAGCACGTCTGCCGCGCCATCGGCAAACGCGATCATGACCTTCTCAAGGGCACCCTCCGCCATCTGGCCGTGCCCGACCACGAACCGCACACCCGGCAACATCCGCCGGAGCTGCTCCGCCTGTGCCTCGATGGTCTCGACCCGGTTATGAACGTAGAAGACCTGGCCGCCCCGATCGAGCTCGCGCAGGATCGCGTCGCGAACGAGCCCGGCGGAGGCTTCGGCGACCCGTGTCTGGATCGGCAGGCGGTCCTCGGGCGGTGTCTCGATCACCGACAGGTCGCGGATCCCCGCGAGCGCCAGGTTGAGCGTGCGCGGGATCGGGGTCGCGGACAGGGTCAGGACATCGACCTCGCGCTTGAGCTGCTTGAGCCGCTCCTTTGCGGCGACCCCGAACCGCTGCTCCTCATCGACGACGACAAGCCCGAGGTCCTTGAAGCGCACGTCCTTCGACAGCAGCCGATGGGTGCCGATGACGAGATCGACCGTGCCGTCCGCGAGGCCCTCGATCGTGGCGGCCTGGGCGGAGGCAGACACGAATCGGGACAGCAGCCTGACCTCGAGCGGGAATGCGGCGAACCGCTGGGAGAACGTCGCGTGGTGCTGCGCTGCCAGGACGGTCGTCGGGACGAGAACCGCAACCTGCTGTCCATCCTGGGTCGCCTTGAACGCGGCCCGCAACGCGACCTCGGTCTTGCCATACCCGACGTCGCCGACGACCAACCGGTCCATGGGCCGCGTCAGCTCCATGTCCGCCTTGACCTCCGTCGCGGCGCGCATCTGGTCGACGGTCTCCTCGTACGGGAACGAGGCCTCCATCTCGGCCTGCCAGGGCGTGTCGGGGCTGAAGGCATGACCGCGGGCATCGGCGCGTGCCGCGTAGAGAGCGAGGAGGTCCTCGGCCAGCGCGTCAACGGCCTTGCGGACCCGCTGCTTGGCGCGCAACCACTCGGTGCCGCCGAGCCTGGACAACGCCGGGCGCTCGCCGCCCGAGTACCTCGTGACCCGGCCGATCTGCTCGACGGGCACGAAGATCCGGTCGCCCCCGGCAAACGAAAGCTCCAGGTAGTCGCGTTCTTCGCCACTGCCTCCGCGGCGGAGCATCTGCTCGTAGCGCGCGACGCCATGGTCGATGTGGACGACGAAGTCGCCGGCCGAGAGCCGTTCCAGGATGTCCCGAGGAACGACGCGTCGCAGTGCGCGGGGCCGGCGGACGCGAACAGTCCCGAAGAGCTCGCGGTCGGTGACAAAGGCAAGCCCGTCGGGGCCACCGATGAAACCGCCGTTGAGGCTACGGTCGACGAGAGCGATGGCGCCGGGCGGTGGTGCGCTCTCCAGCCGGCTGGCGATCGCCGCCGGGTGATCGCTCTCGGCGAGGATGTCCGCCAGACGTGGAGCCTGATCCGAAGCCACGACGATCCGGTGGCCATCGGTCTGCCAAGCTTCGACGGCTTCGGCAACGCGACCGGCTCGACCGGGCGGCAGGACGGGCTCCCGCCACCCGAACGGATCGCCGGACGAGAGCCCGCCACGGGCGATCGCGCTGTCCTGAGGCGGCACGGATTCCCAGGTCAATTCGAGCGTCCGGGAACGGACGAGTCGGCTCCTCCAGTCCCGCGGTGGCAGATAGGTCGCGGGCCAATCTCCTGGCAGCTCGCCCGCCTCGATCAGCTCGGCCCGGCGTTCATCCGCCTGGCGCCACAGGAACTCGGCCGCATCGGCAATGTCGCCCGGTTCGTCGATCAGCAGCAACGTGTCGGGCGCGACGTGGTCGAGCCCCGTCGCCGGTGCGAGGTGGGCCGCCCAGACCTCTGCCGCATCGCCGACCGGCAGGGCACGCGTCTCGCTGGCATGCCGCCATCCATCGGATGGCTCGGTTCCGAACCGTTCGAGATCGGCCGCCAGCCGCTCGGGCAGCCGAGTCGCGGCTCGGCCCAGTCGCTCGGCGATGACGGCGGCGCCGCCGCGGGGGAGCAGGAACTCCGATGCGGGCAGGAGGACGGCGGACTCGACGGTGTCGACCGTGCGCTGATCCGTCGGGTCGAACGCGCGCAGCGAATCGATCTCGTCGCCGAAGAACTCTATCCGGATCGGTAGCGGCAGTGACGGTGGGAACACATCCACGATCCCGCCACGTCGTGCGAACTCACCTCGGCCGGCCACCTCCAGGACAGGCACGTAGCCCAGGTCGAACAGGTCGCGCAGCAACCCTTCCTGGTGGACGCGCGCGCCACGACGGAGCTCGCGAACGGTGTCCGGCAAGTCGGCTGGCGAGATCGTGTGCTGCAGGAGCGCCTGGACACCGGCGACAAGGACCCTGGCACGCCCGTCTCGCCAGGCGGCCAGCGCGGCGACGCGAGCGGCGGTCTCGTCGGCCACGAGCTCGCTGCGCTCATAGGCCAGCGCAGTTCGGGGTTCGAGCGTCACCACTGCCGCCGGGTCGCCGAGCCAGGCCCCGAGCTCCTCCGCTACGCGATCGCCGATTTCGGCATCCCGCGCGATCCAGACCAGACGCTCCCCGTCGGCGGCCTGGGCGAGTGCCGCGGCCAGGTAGCTCTTGGCGCCGTGCGGGATCGACACGAGGCCGACGTGCAGCCCGACCCGCCGCGAGGGCGCCGTGGCTGGGGGGGCGCCGCCGACACGGGGGGGCGGCGCCGTCGCCCCGGCCGACGCCGTCCCGCCCAGCCGCTCACGGAGGGCCAGGAAGGTGCCGGTCGCCGCCAGC
>JBKKCW010000402.1:0-3015 GCA_046712485.1 Candidatus Limnocylindrales bacterium | reverse complement strand
CGCCTTCGGGTTCGAAGACCATCCGGGTGTGCATCTCGATGGGACCGTCGCGAATGACCATGCCGAACGCGTGATCTGGTACGAATTCGACGATCTCCATGGTGCCTTCCACGGGCGCTCCGGTGTGTGTGTGACGGCGCCGGATCACCGTTCCGAGCCCAATGGGTCCGTCGGTCAGCTGCTCGAGCTCCATCTTCGGGTCCCAGCGAGGGTGATTGCGGACGTGATCGACGGCGAAGAACTTGAAAACCATGCTCGGCGGCCGATCAATCGTTGTTTCGAACTCAGTCCTCATGTTTCCGTACCAAGCGGGTATTTCTCAGATGACGCAGACGGTACTGCGTTGGGGAAAAGGCATGGCGATCAGCAGCTCATGAGTTCGCGGCACCCGCCACATACCCCTCCCGTGTACGCTATGAACCGAATGGAGGTTCGTGCCGGGAATGATCGTGGAGCGAGTTCGCGGCGGCGGCCCGCGAGCGACTCGGGGTGGGCGCTGCCAGCGACCCGCCGCAGGCCATGCAGAAGAGCGCGACCTCGGGGTTGCCTGTTCCGTAGCTCTGACACGGGACCACAAGTTGAGTCTAGGCCCGCGCCCTCCTGGAAGGACGCTCCCGACGCCCTCAAATGGCGGCGAAGGCTCGATCGCTCGTGAGTGGAGGGTGGACTCGACAGGGTGGGGAGCCCGATCGAGGTTGCCACTCGTCGGAATCTAGGGGATGCATTGGCGGCCCGCCAACCATGAAATCAACCCGATGCTCCGTCGTGTCGTGGCCCATTCGCTATCCCAGAAGGTGTTTTTCAGCGCAGTATCACGACGTCATTCCTCCTGGATGCGAGTCGCGCTCTCGCGGGGGAACCCTCGCCTAGCGGCGGAACTTTGGGGCGCTGTCGGCGCAATCCTCATCCGGAAGGAATTCGACCTCGCAAAGTCAGTCGCCGCGAGAAACCCTCCATTCGAGTAGTACCGCCGACCCCAAGGGAGGAGGTCGTCGCTCGCGCGCTGCAGCTGGTAGGTCATGTCCTCGTTCGGATCCTGGACTCCTCGCGCGAGGTCGAACCGCTCGATCGCGCTAGCTCCGCCGACTGTCGACCCTGTGCAGACTCCAGCTGGCCGCGGACAAAGTCAGGCGGGAGGAAGATGACTGATCTGCTGGGGCGAGGACGCTGATCCATGAATTGGTTCGACGAGGAGGTAGGTCTGCATCCGTCCGAGACCCTTGACCTCGACCGCTTCGCGTGCCTCGAACACGTAGTCGTCGCGTAGCAGGTCACGCGTCGACTGCGCCACATGGACCCGGGCTGGGATCCCAGACGACTGCATCCGCGACGCGGTGTTGACTGTGTCACCCCATAGGTCGAACAGGATCCGCCGTCGACCGATGACGCCGCCCACTACCGGTCCGCTGGCGAGGCCGATTCGCAGCTGCAGCGGGGCGTCCAAGCGCCCACACGCATCGTCGAGGGCGCTGAGCATCTCGCTGGCGAGCCGGATAGCTGCGAACGCGTGGTCAGCCCGAGGCTCGGGCGCGCCGGCCACCGCCATGTACTCATCGCCGATGGTCTTGATCTTCTCGACGCCCGCGGCTGCTGCCAGGTCGTCGAAGCGTGTAAACAGATCATCGAGGAAGGTAACGACGCGCGCTGGATCGGTCTGGCCTGCCCATGGCGTGAAGCCGGCGAGGTCGGCGAACAGCACTGTCGTAGCCGGATACGACTCCGCGATGCGCTCCTCACCATGCTGCAGGCGTGCGGCGATCGACCGCGGGATCGCGTTGGTGAGCAACTCCTGCGAGCGTGCCTCGGCCCGCCGCCGGCGGACATCGGTGTACCGCAGCAGTGCGAACGTGATGCCCAGCGGAACCATGAGGTTGGCTGCGTACCAAACGAGCCGCAGCGGGTACGGCTGCGGCGCGATCCGGCTGCTGACCAACGGATCGAGCGCGATCACGCCGATCACGACCACCATGAACGCCACGAACCAGGCTGTCGCCCGCCGCGGTCCCAACCCGAGGAGTGCGAATACCGGACCTAGGAACGCGAACACGATCGCCGCGCTTGCTCCCGCCAGCCCGCCGAGTAACACCTCGATGGCGGCCGGGAAGAGTAGAACGATGACGATCAGGACGTTGATATAGCGCTCGAGGCGCTTGGTGCGGGCGAGAACCACAAGGTTGATGGCGCTGACCAAGGGCATGATCGCCGCCACGAACCAGCTCAGCGGGAGGCCCTGGGCCAGGAACGGGAGCTGGAGCGGGCCGACAATGAGTATGTAGCCGGCGATGACGACAACCCGCTTGCGCAGGCGTAGGTCGTCGTCGTCGGTCGGCTCGTCAGCGGGACCGATGACCCGATTCAAGAGAGTCGCCAGTCGACGCGCCCAGCCAGCCGTCAGCTTCATGCGGGGGCAACCGAGCGGCGGTACAGGACCACGCGCCACTCCCGCGTACCGCCCTCATGAACGTTCTCATAGCCAGCGCCTGCCATCCACCGCCCGACCTGCGCGTGCCGATGGATGAAGTAGCCCCCGGGCCTTCTCCGAATCGAGTGGGCGAGGTTGAAGATCCGCATGTAGGCACGCATCCACCACACGTCGCGTGGGTAAGTGATGCCCACTAGCCGCGGGCGCGTTCGCGTCGCCGCCGCGAGCAGGGGCTCGAGGTAGGGGTAGCAGCAGATCACCGAGTCGAGCGTCACGATCTCGACCGGGGGCAGCTCGCCGGCCAGCTCGACGACGTCGCCGTATCGATACTGAACTCGGCCATCCAGTCCGCGCCGCTCGGCCTCCGATCGCGCCGTCGCCAGGTACTCGCGCGACGCGTCGACGTCGACGGCCTGTGCGGCGCCGGCCTCGAAAAGCGAAACATGGAGGGCGCCGACCCCGGCAGCGATGTCGAGCACGCGCGCGCCGGCGGCGCCTTCGCGCCGGACAACCTCGATCAGCTCCCGTGTCGCCGGATGCAGCTTCCCGTCGCGCCACCGTGTCAGGTCGGCCTCGGCGTTAAGGCCGTCGTA
>JBKKCW010000401.1:0-16904 GCA_046712485.1 Candidatus Limnocylindrales bacterium | reverse complement strand
TGCTCGAGACGATCCGGGAGTACGCCAGGGACCGGCTCGCACAGCGGCCGGACGGCGGCGCCGGCGCCCGAGGGGCGCATTCCGAGTTCTACGCGGATCTCGCGCGCCGGCTGCGGCGCGAGCTGCTCGGCAACGAGCGTGAAACGGCGCTCGGCCAGATCGCGGTCGAGCGCGACAATCTACACATCGCCTGGCGATATTGGGTCGCGCAGCGGGACCTCGAGCAGCTGGAGAAGCTCGCCGACAGCCTGCTGATCATCAATGACGCGCGCGGCTGGTACCTCGATACGGTCGCCCTGATCACCGACATGCTCGAGGTGCTCGGGTCGACGAGCTCGTCCCCGGAACGGGTCGGCCAAGAGATCGCGCTCCGAACGACTCTCGCCCGGGCGCTGGTCGCCACAAAGGGCTACACCCCCGAGGCGGAGGACGCCCTCGCCAGCGCCGTGAACTTCTTCGAGCGGGGCACCGACGTGCGTCAACAGTTCTCCGTGCTTCGCGGTCTCGTGAGCCTCTACGACTTCCGAGCCGAGTTCGACAAGGTGATCCCGCTCGGGCGCGAGGTCCTTGCACTCGCCGAACGCGAGAACGATCCAAGGATGCTCGTCGACGGGCACCTCGTCGTCGGGACCACGCTCATGTTCCTGAGCGACCTCCAGGCCGGGCTGGAGCATTTCGATCGGGCGATCGCGCTGTTTCCGCAGCTCCCTGCTCGCTCTGGGAGCGCCAGCGCAGGCAACGATCCGCGGGTCGCCTGCCTGACGACGTCCGCCTTCACGCTGTGGCTCCTGGGCTTCCCGGATCGCGCGGTCGAGCGCGTGAACGCCGCGCTGACGCTCGCCGCGGAACTGGACCACCCGTTCACCACGGCGTTCGCCCGATTTCACTCCGGGCTCGTCCATCTCTGGCGAAGGGAGCCGGACATCGCGCTTGATCGCGCGGTGAGCCTGCTCGAGATCGCCGACGAGCATGACTTCCGAATCTGGACCGCGGCTGGGGGCTCGCTGCTGGGAGCCGCACAGGTTGGACTCGAACGCTTCGACGAGGGGCTTGTGAACATCCGCCGGGGCATGGATCTCTACCAGGGGATGCGTTCGCCCCCGGTGTTCTGGCCGATGCTCCTCTTCGTCTCGGCTGGCGCATGCTACCGAGCGGGACGACCGGCAGACGGCGTCGGACCTATTGATTCTGCGATCGAGCTCATGAGTCCCCGCGAGGGGGCTACGCTGCTCCCCGAGCTCCACATCCTGAAGGGCGACATCATGGCGGCACTTGCGGGCGACGGTGGTCCCGCCAGATCGGCTGGCGAGCCCTGGTATCGACGCGCCTTCGACCGCGCCCGCGAGCTGAACGCCCGGACGGCCTGGCTGCGGGCCGCCACGCGGATTGGCCGTCAGCAGCTGGCCGATGGCCATGCCCAGGCGGCCGTTGACACGGTCGGCCCGGTCTATGCCACGTTCACCGAGGGGTTCGCCACCGCGGACCTGCGCGAGGCGAAAGAGCTGCTCGCGGTGGCCAGAGCGGGCCTGGCATGAGGCGCATCGCATCGGCGTTCCTGACCGTCCTCATGCTCGTCTCCACGTCATACCTCTTTGGCGGTCGCCTCGCGCCAACATCGCTCGCCCAGGAACATCCCGATCAATCCGACATCGTCCTCGTCCTCGATTTCTCGGGCTCGATCCTGGAGGACGAGGCGAACCGGGACCGTTTTGCGGCCGCCCTCGACCGGATCGCGGACCGGATCGACGCCACGTCCGCGGACCTTGTCGCCGGCGACACAACCGTGACGCTCGTCCAGTTCGCGACGATGGCCGCCAATTACCCGGGCTGTGTGGGCCTCAAGCTGATCGAGAGTCCGGAGACGGTCGCCCGCTTCGCGGACTGTCTCAGGGAGGCCGCCGTGGCCTACCGCCGCGGTCTCGACCCGGCGCTCACGACGAAGATCGGCGGTGACACCAACTACGTGGCAGCGATGACCGTCGCAGCCAGGCACCTGCCTGGGGATGCCGTCCGCCCTGCGTTGATCCTGCTCACCGATGGCAAGCACGACGTTGCCGGTGTACCCGTCAGCGAGGTTCTGCCGGCGCGCGACAGGCTCTTCGGGGCCCGGTCGCCGTTCGCCTTCCTGCCGGTTGGCATGGGCCTCAGCTCGGCTGAGCGACCCGCCCTCGAAAGCGGACTCGTCGGCCTGCGGATCATCCGCGAGATGCCCGCCTGCGTCACAGGGGAGCAGTTCGACTGGCCGCAGGTCGTGTTCGATTCGCCTGCCGACGCTGGCAACGCGGTGGCCGTCGCCCTCCAGAACGTCACCTGCACCTTCACGGTCGCACCGGAACCGACGCCTCCCCCCACCCCGACGCCGACGCCATTGCCAACGCCGGGTGAACCCCGTGGCATCGGGCTCACGCCTGGCGATGGCCGGATCGAGGTGAACTGGAGCGCTCCCACGACACCGGAGCCTGTCGTCGACTACCGGGTCCGGTGCCGGGCGGGCGAGGGCGAGTGGGTGGAGTCAGACGAGGGCACCTCGCTCGAGACGTCCGCCGTCATCGAAGGACTCACCAACGGCGTCGCCTACGAGTGCGAGGTCCTGGCAGTCGGGGCCACCTCCGAGGGCGCGTGGACCGCCGCCTCCACGAATGCCACACCTGTCGGGCGACCGCCGGCGCCAGAAAAGCCCGCGGTCCAGGCACTCGACCGAGCGGTCCGGATCCCGATCCCCACCGTGGACCCGGTTCTCGTTTCCGACTTCCGCTTCGAATGCTCGGGGGATGGCGGGAGCACCTGGCCGAACGGTGTCGATGTCAATGCCTCCGGCGCGCCAGCGGCGGAGATCACCAACCTGACGAACGGCGTCGACTACGTCTGCCGGGGGTTCGCCGTGAATGCGGCGGGCGTCAGCGACGCGTCCGCGACCTCGGATGCGGTTCGGCCGTGCGCATCGGTCATCGACTGCAATCCGATCCTGCTGCCCGTTTTGGGAGTTGTCGGTTTCGTCCTGCTGGCGGGACTGCTGGCGTTGCTCGTGTCCCTGTATCGCGATCGGACGCGCGGCTATGTCGTCGCCGTGGTCGACACGATCCATACCGCCAATCTCGGCTACGGCTCGAAGCTCGGGCTCGGCTTCGTCCGTGCGCAGCCGAATGGGATCGTCACGGGCATCGCGTCCGACCGGAGCCGCAAGGCGGAGGTCCGGATCCGAGTGCGCGGCAGTGACCGGTTCGAGGTCATCGACCGCAAAGGCCGGTACGAGACGACGTCAGGCGAGCCGGTGATCGCCGTCGATTCGCTCGGGGATCGCCACCAGATTGTCCTGCGGCGGTTCCGCGGCGCAACGGCGTCGCCCGCATCCAGCCCTCGCTGACGCGGTCCGAGAGGGTCCGGAGGGTCGAATAGGGCATTCACCCCATGGACCAGGCGGTCGTGATCCGCCTACGGTCCGCCACTCGTGCCGAGGGTTCGCACGAGTCACGGTCCGGAGGCAGGGACATTGGGTGAAATCCAGGCAATCCAGCTGATCGCGTTCGTCGTGGTGATCTCGGTGCTGCTGCTCGCCCTCGAGGTTGGCCTGCGGCGCGCGCACCGTCGCTGAGGCGAGGGCCGTGCCCGGCCCAGGGCTGCCGTGCCGGGCCCGTGGCGGCCGTGCCCGGCGCATAACCGCACGTGCCGACCGGTACGGAGCGATTTCGACCGATTCGTGCCCGTTTGGCCCGCCTTTGAGCGGGAGATGAGCGTGGATCTGACCGAATCCGTGCGCCCCGAACGCGAGGGCTCCGCGTAACGGTCCCAGGGTGGTGTTATGAGTATCGGCCATGCCCAGCCGGTCGGTCAGGGCCAGGGCCGGCGCCAGGGTCGGTACGAGTCAACCGCGGCCGGCGTGGCCGCGCTTCGAGCGGAGTGGTCCCCCATCTCGGCCTTGGCCTGGGTGCGGGGGCTCGTCCCGCAGATCGAGGCGCGCGAAGCCTGAGGCTCGGCCGCCGATGCTCCGCCGCTTTCGTACCACTCGGGGGACACTCCTTCGGGCCTCGTTGTGCCACCGAGATGAATGGCATTCGCATATTCAGGGCATCGAAGCCGATAACGACCGCCCGAGCACTCATGCCTGAGCGTGGCGTCGCCAATCCGAGCGCGGAATCACCCCAGCGGCGGTCGATGTGGCCATCGCTACCCAGGAAATACGAATGGGGTTCACGGGCCGGTCCAGAAGGACCGCTGACAAGCGCGAGGGGCGAGGGCACGTGCCGGTCGATTGCGGGCAGCTGAGCGACTCATCACCTCGGGTCGCGCTAGACTCGAAGCCTCCATGAGGGGACCGGCAACAACCTCGGAGGAGAGCTCATGGATCCACAGACCGTCCGCGAACACGCCGAGTCGTGGTGCGCAGCGTTGCTCGACGGCGACATGACGCGCGCGGCCGAGGACATCAGCCGCGAGCTGCAATCCAACATGGGCCAGCTCGTCGCAATGCTGCCGCTGCCGATGACGGAGGCAACCGTCGAATCCGTGGAGGTCGGCGGTTCGGGCTACGTCGTCATGCTGCGGCTTGTCGGCGAGAGCGGTCCGGTCGAATTGCAGACACGTTGGAAGGACCGCGACGGACGCCCGACCATCGTCGAGGCGAGTCACGTGGCCGCGCCGGTCGTCGAGGATGCCCCGGAGGCGTCCGAGACGGAGGAATGACCCCGTGACGCTCGCGGAACGCGCCGGGCAACCCGCCGACCCGGCGATCCTCGTCGATGTCGACCGGCTCATCCGCGCCTACTACGAGCTGCGACCCGACCCGTCGGAATCAACCCAGCGCGTTGCATTCGGCACGTCCGGACATCGCGGCTCGGCCTTCAATTCGGCATTCAACGAAGCCCACATCGTCGCCACGACGGAGGCAATCTGCCGCTACCGAACGGCCCAGGGTACCGACGGGCCGCTGTTCATCGGGCGCGACACGCACGCGCTCTCGGAACCGGCGTTCCGATCGGCGCTGGAGGTGCTGGCGGCGCATGAGGTGGACGTCCGCATCGATGCGGCGGACGGATACACGCCGACCCCGGTGATCTCGCACGCGATCCTGGCCCACAACAAGGACCGCCGCGATCACCTGGCCGACGGGATCGTGGTCACACCGTCACACAACCCCCCGGAGGACGGCGGCTTCAAGTACAACCCGCCGAACGGCGGTCCGGCAGACACGGACGTGACCGGCTGGATCGGGCGTGAAGCGAACGGCCTGCTCGGCTCAGGGTTCGACGCGATCAGGCGGGTCCCATACGAACGCGCGGGGGGTGCCGCCACGCCGCACGACTTCGTCGGTTCATATGTCGGCGATCTGGACGCCGTGATCGACATGGAGGCGATCCGCGGGTCCGGACTTCGGCTCGGCGTCGACCCGTTGGGGGGCGCGAGCGTCGCCTTCTGGCCGGCAATCGCCGAGCGCTACCACCTGGACCTCACGGTCACCAACGACCGCGTCGATCCCCAGTTCGGGTTCATGACCACGGACTGGGATGGCCGGATCCGGATGGATCCTTCGTCTCCGCACGCGATGGCTCGCCTTGTCGAGCTGCGCGACCGCTTCGACGTCGCCTTCGGCAACGACACCGACGCCGACCGCCACGGGATCGTGACCCCGGGTGCCGGGCTGCTCAATCCCAACCACTTCCTGTCGGCGTCGGTGGCGTACCTCTTTGGCGGCGGCCGAGGCTGGTCCGACGACGTGGCCGTCGGCAAGACGCTTGTCTCGAGCGGCATGCTCGATCGCATCGCTGCGGATCTCGAACGCCCGCTCCTCGAAGTGCCGGTCGGGTTCAAATGGTTCGTCGACGGGCTCCTGGCCGGAACGCTCGGGTTTGGGGGCGAGGAGAGCGCGGGAGCGTCGTTCCTGCGCCGCGACGGCACGGTATGGACGACCGACAAGGACGGGATCATCGCCTGTCTGCTCGCAGCCGAGCTGACAGCACGAACGGGGCGCGATCCTGGCAAGGCGTATCACGACCTCACCGATCGCTTCGGTTCACCGGTCTACCGACGGATCGACGCGCCGGCGACGCCAGCCCAGAAGGCGGCGCTCGGCGCGTTGTCCCCCGATCGCGTCACAGCGACAGAGCTCGCTGGCGAGCCGCTGACCGGCATTCTCACGAACGCGCCGGGCAACGGCGCGCCGATCGGCGGGCTCAAGGTGACGGCCGAGCATGGCTGGTTCGCCGCCCGCCCATCGGGCACCGAGGACGTCTACAAGATCTACGCCGAGAGCTTCCTCGGCGACGCCCACCTCGAGCGCCTCATCGACGAAGCGCGCGCCCTCGTCAGCGGGGCCCTGGCACAGACGTAGCGACGGCTAGCCCAGCGGGTCGGCTGCGCTGGCGCGGATCCACCTGGCCCTCAGTGGGGTGCGGCGTGGTCTAATCGCGCCATGACGACGCCGACCGAGGACCACGAGATTCACGACATCGAGGTGCCGCTCCGGCTGCAGCCGGTCGTTGCGCGCCCCGAGGGTTGGCGCGGTCGGTCGCTCAATCTGATCGCCGTGGGCCTCGTCGGGTTCGTCGTGATCGGCCTGCTGCTCGGTACCGCGTTCGACAATAGCGGGCCGTCGGGCCCGGCTTCGGGAGCTGTGGCGGTCGCGTCCGGCTCGCCGGATCGGACGGCACGACCGACTCGACGGCCGACGCCTATCCCGAGGCGGCTCGCCACGCCGCTCCCCACGATCGAGGTCAACAGCACCACGCGGCCCTCCGAGCGCCGGCTCGTGTACCGCGATGGCCAGGAGATCCTGGACCTTGGCTCCGGAACGTTGCGCTCGTTTGGCCGGACGTATGAAGACGTGTTGTGGCCCGTTGGCAACGAGTACGTGTGCATCTGCGTGGTCCGGTCGGGGGGCGTCGGCTCATCCGCCGGGGCAACGCTGCAGTTCGGGCGGTTCGACGAGACAGGTAAGCGTCTCGTCGAAACTGACCTCGTGGCCTTCGACGATATCGAAGCGGTGCCGGAGATGACCGAAGGCTTCAACATCACCGCGACGATGGATGCGGCCGGCGACCACCTGTTCGTCGTTGCCGCCGTCCGCCGGCCACCGCTCTGGATCGTCGAGCTGCACATCGTGGACGTCGACACTGGGAGCCTGCTCGACAGAGCGGTCATCGACTCGTTCCCGGTTCATCTCGACGAGCCGCGCCCATCCGCGTCGCCACGCATCGACGGCAGCGCTCCCGAAGGCGTCTACGCGTGGGCCAATGCCGTCGCGGCCGCGCCCGATGGCAAGACCGTCTTCGCCACGGTCGGCCTGTCCGAGGTTCGCGGGGAAGCCTGGACGAGCCGGAACCTCGAATGGTTCGTGCCAATCGTAGAGGGTAAGGCAGGCGACCCATTGCCGATGCCGGAGGACGCGCAACTGGCGCCCGATCGCTGGTGTATCGGCCGGCCAACGTTCTTTGACGACGTGCGCATCGTGCAGGTCTGCGGGCCACCGCCGCAGCCGGGCGATGGCTCGTTCTGGTCGGTGCGGCGCGTGACCACGGCTGGCGAATCGCTGGGCGATCTGCCGATCGGTGCGGCACGGGCAGACGGCTCAGCGGCATCCCATTTGGTGGATCGCGAGCGGCGTGCCATCTACCTGTGGGACTCGTTCAGCCACCTCCTGAGCCGAGTCGACATCGATACGGGTCGCGCCCAGGAAGGCGTCGTCGATGCGTCGGTGCTGCCTGGCGACCGCTCACCGTCCGGCCGGGGCTGGATCGGCGTCGATCCGGGCCTCGCGTTGTCAGTCGATGGGACGCGTCTCTACGCGCTTGGGATCCAAGCCGGGACTGGCAACGCCGGCAGGTCCACCGGGGTCTGGGTATTCGATACCGACACCCTCGAGGTGCTCGAGCACTGGGGCCCGCGGGCGCTCCTGACGTCGCTCGCCGTATCCGCGGACGGCAGATTCGTCTACGCGGCGGGCGCCGCTGGCTTCGACGCCGAGGGTCACGAGAATCACCGGTGGGCCGCGTCCATCACGGTGTACGACGCAACGAACGGCGAGATCGCGGTCCTCTACGGCGCCATCGGCGCGGGTCAGTGGCTCGCGTTCCCGAGTGCGTTCTAGCCGGAGGACGGTGGAGGTGCGGACGCTCGTGGCGGGGGTCGACAGCTCGACCCAGGCGACCAAGGTCGTCGTGGTGGATCCCGACGACGGGCGGCTTGTCGCGGAGGGCCACGCGCCGCACACCGTCACGGGTTCCAACGGTGCCCGGGAGACCGACCCGCGGGAGTGGTGGTCGGCGCTTCGTGCGGCGTTGGCGGCATGCGGCCGTGCCGGCGAGATCGGGGCGATCGCGATCGCCGGCCAGCAACATGGTCTCGTCGTCCTCGACGGGGCGGGCCAACCCTTGCGCGCAGCAACGCTCTGGAACGACACGCGACCGGCCGAGGATGCGGAGCGTCTCACCCGGCACCTCGGCGCGGCGCAGTGGGCAAGCCTCACCGGCCTGCGACCAGTCGCTTCGTTCACCGTCTGCAAGTGGGCGTGGCTCCGGCGGACGGAACCGGAGACCGCGCAGTCCGTGGCGGCGATCCGGCTGCCGCACGATTACCTGACCGAGCGGCTGACCGGCACTGGCACGACGGATCGCGGCGACGCTTCGGGCACCGGCTGGTGGTCGCCGACGACGGGCGTGTACCTGCCCGAGATCCTTGGCCTTCCCGGCGTCGAGCTGTCTCCCGAACAACTGCCGGTGATTGTCGGACCAACCGCCGTCGCGGGGCACGTTACGAACGCTGCCGCCACCGAGCTCGGTCTGCGGCCGGGCACCGTCGTCGGTCCGGGGACGGGAGACAACATGGCGGCGGCGTTGGGGCTCGGGCTGTCCGTCGGCCAGGCCGCGATGAGCCTCGGGACGTCCGGGACGATCTTCGCCGTCTCCGCGCAACCTGCGGCCGATCCCAGCGGCATCGTGGCCGGCTTCGCCGACGCGACGGGCCGGTTTCTCCCGCTCGCCGCGACGCTCAACTGCACCCAGGCGGTTGATCGCGTCGCGACTTGGCTCGGGCTGGATCGCGACGACGTCCAACCAGCGAGCGGGGTGGTGGTGCTCCCCTACCTCGATGGCGAGCGAACACCGAATCTGCCGCTTGCCAGCGGCACCATCCGTGGCCTTCGCCACGACACGACGCCGCAGCAGATCCTTATGGCTGCCTACGAAGGTGCGGTCGTCTCGTTGCTCGTCGCGTTCGATGCGATCGCCCAAGCCGTCGGCGGGCTCGATCCGGTCGCCCCGTTGATGCTCGTTGGCGGCGGGGCACGGGGTCTGACGTGGCGCGAGGTGGTGGGCCGGCTTACCGGGCGGGCGATCCAGGTTCCCGACGCGGCCGAGCTCGTCGCGATCGGAGCTGCGGTCCAGGCGGCAGCCGTCCTTCGCGGCCGCTCTCCGACTGAGGTCGCGGCGGGATGGGACAGCGCCGCGGGCACCCGTCTGGACCCGATCCCCGTCGACCGGGCTCGGCTCGATCGCGTGCGCAATGCCATCGACGAGCAGATCACCGCCCTGGAGGTGCCCGCGGGCACCTGAACTCTGGCGCTGACCCGACGGAGCTCGGGTCGACGCGATACGATGAGCGGGCGCCGGCGTGCACCCGGATCGTCCGTCCCCGGGGAGCGTTCGGACCCGCCACCGATCACGCGCAGGGACGATGCCGAAGACGGTTCCGGTTCTATCGGACGCCGCCCCGACCGCCTCCGGACGACCGCCGTCCGAGGCCGACCCCCGACCCATCGGACACCTTCGCGGACTCGATGGGCTTCGTGCCGTCGCCGTGCTGGCGGTCGTCGTCTACCACGCGGGGCTCGGCGGGCTCACGGGCGGCTTTCTCGGCGTCGAGGTCTTCTTCGTAATCAGCGGCTTCCTGATCACGGCACTGCTGTTGGCCGAGCACCGAGCCACGGGCAAGATCGACCCGATCGCCTTCTGGCTGCGGCGGGCACGACGGCTACTCCCCGCCCTGTTCGTCCTGCTTGGGGCCACGCTCGCGTTCGCCGTCGTCGTCGCGCCCGACGAGATCGCCAGGCTTCGGGCGGACGCGGTCGCGGCGATCGCCTACGTCACCAACTGGCATCTCATCGCGGGCGAGCAATCGTACTTCGAGTCGATCGGGCGCCCGTCGCTGTTCGTCCATCTCTGGTCGCTCGCGATCGAGGAGCAGTTCTACCTCGTCTGGCCGATCGCGCTCGGGCTGGCACTGCTGGCCGGACGGCGCGTGGCACTCGCCGTGACCGTCCTCGGTGCCGTGGGCTCGGCGGTCTGGATGGGGGCCCAGTTCGACCCGACGAGCGACCCGTCACGCCTCTACTACGGTACGGACACCAGGCTCGGCGGACTCCTGTTGGGCGCGGCCCTCGCGTTCGTCTGGGTCCCGCCCGCTGTCTCCATGCCTGGCCCCCGGCCCGGTCTGAGTCGTCGCAAGCGGCGACAGCTGCTGGCGCGGTCGGCGAGCGTGGGGTGGTGGGGCAGCTCGCGGCTGGGCTGGTGTCTCGATGCCGTGGCCATCGTGGGGCTCGCGGGGTTGGGAGCGGTGTTCCTGCTCGGGAGTCCATTCGAGCCATGGCTGTACCAGGGTGGGCTCGCCGTCGTCGGGCTCCTGACGGCAGCCGTCATCGCGGCCGCGGTCCACCCGCGGGCACACGTCGGACGGCTCCTTGACCTGGAGCCCCTCCGCTGGGTCGGGACACGGTCGTATTCGATCTACCTGTGGCATTGGCCGATCTTCGCGGTGACGCGGCCTGGTCTCGACGTGCCGCTCGACACGCCATCGAGCCTGGCCCTGCGGCTGCTCATGACCGGCTTGGCGGCGGAGCTCTCGTACCGGTTCGTGGAGATGCCGGTCCGTTCGGGCGGCCTCGGTCGGCTCCGGCGATGGGTGATCTCGCCGGTACCAGTCGACGCGGCGCCGGCGCGGCGGTGGCCGGCGGCACCAGTCGCCGGGGGGCTCGCGGCCGGGTTGTCCGTCCTCCTCGTGTCCGTCGTCGTCGCCACAGCACCGCCGCCCCCAGCCGGGATGGCCACGACGTCGATCAATGCGTTGGTCGCCGACCCCGACGCTCGTTCGCACGATCAACCACCCGCACCGCCGTGGTCCGCGACGTCAGTTCGCACCGGCACCGTCACCGGCGCCGCTGGCACACCCAGCGAGACGTCCAGCCCTTCGGCGTCGCATGACCCCGTGGAGCCGAGCCCGGCGCCGACGCCCAGGCCCAAGCTGCGGCGGAGCATCCTCGCGTTCGGTGAGTCCGTGATGATCCAGGGCGCCGATGCCATGGCTCGCGATCTCGGCCCGGTCCGCGTTGACGCCGCCGTCGGTCGACATATCAACGAGGGGATCAAGCTCCTCCAGAAGCGGGCAGCAGCCGGCAAGCTGGCGGACACGGTGATCGTCCAGCTCGGCAACAACGGCCCGTTCAGGGCCGGCCAGTTCGACGCGGTGATGGATGCGCTCCGCGACGTCGAGCTCGTCGTCTGGGTCAACGTCCGGGTGCCCCGCGACTGGGAGGCCCACAACAACCGGGTCATCGAGAGCGGGATCCAGAAGTACCCAAAGGCCCGCCTGGTCGATTGGTACGGCGCGACCGCCGACCGACCCGAGCTCTTCTGGAAGGACGGCTACCACCCACGCCCCGCGGGCGCGCAGCTCTACGCCGACCTGATCGCAGACACCGTCAACGACGCGGAGGCGGCTCGGCCGTGAGCTGACCGCCACGCACGGTGGCGCCGAGCACGATCGCCGCGGCCACGAGCACGACATTCCTGATGATGTACAGCCGATGCCGCGTCCGAATCCTGACGGAGACGGTCGACATCGAGGGCGTGACCTACGCGGTCCAGGTCATCCAGGATCGGACCGCCGAGCAACGCGTGCTCGAGGCGATGCTCGCGGTGCTGATTCGTCGGCGTTGTCGTCGTGCTCCTCGTTGCTTCTTGCTTCGGAACCATCTACGCGGGGCGTGCGCTGGTCCCGATCCGCGAATCGCTCTCAGGTCAGCGGAGCGCGCTGCGCCCCGCCGCAGAGTAAGCGCGCGCGAATCGACGTCCGCCGACCATCGCCCTTGGGTGATCGCCATCGCCCAAGGGAAATCGTCAGGAGGGACGCGCTGGTCGGGAGGGGAAGGGCGAAGCACTTGCCTTCAGCCTCCGCAGCGGTCAAACCTGAGCTTCGGGCCGTCTGAGAGCCGGGCAGCGGCATTTGGCGACTGAGCGCCGCATACTTGGCTCGGAGGTCGAGTCGATGCGGATCGTCGTCACGGGCGGGACAGGCAAGGGCGGAAAATGGGTCGTCGGCGACCTTCGCGAGGCGGGACACGACGTCCTCAACGTCGATGCCAGGCATGACGGCAGCCCGCACGGCCAATGCGTCATCGCCGACCTGACCGATCTCGGGCAGACGCTGGACGCGCTGAGCGGTGCGGATGCGATCGTCCACTTCGCCGCGATACCGGCACCCGAGATCCGCCCGACGGGCGAGACGTTCCGGATCAACGCGCTGTCGACGTACAACGTCTTCGCGGCGGCCGAGATGCACCGCGCCCGGCGAGTCGTCTGGGCATCGAGCGAGACCGTGCTCGGACTGCCGTTCGACCGACCGCCGGACTTTGTGCCGATCGACGAAACGATCGAACCGCGACCCGAGTCGTCGTATTCGCTGTCCAAGCTCCTCGGCGAGGCGATGGCGACCCAATTCGCGCGACGATCGGGGATCGGCTACCTGGGTCTGCGGATCTCGAACATCATGGAACCGGAGGACTACAAGCAATTCCCCTCGTTCTGGGACGACGCCCGGATCCGCAAGTGGAACCTGTGGGGCTACGTCGACGCGCGTGATGTGGCCGCGGCCGTGCGGCTCGGTCTCGAGGCGGACATCGGGGGCGCCGAGGTCTGCATCGTGGCGGCCGCGGACACGGTCATGACCCGGCCGAGCGCGGAGCTGATGGCCGAGGTCTTCCCGGATGTGCCGCTACGGCGACCGGTCGAGGGCCGCGAGACGCTCCTGGCGATCGATCGCGCCCGGGAGCTCCTTGGCTACGAGCCGGCGCATCGCTGGGAGGATCACGTCGGGGCGTAGCGACGTGGGACTGTACCGGCGAGGCGCCCGTGGCGGAAGTGGTGCCGTACCCTTGACGGCGATGGCGGGCGACTGGCCGATCTTCGGGCGCGACGGCGATGGCGTGGCCTGGCGGCCGACGGATGCGCTCCGGAACGAATCGCTGCTTGCCCGTTTCCTGGCCCGGACAGGCGCGCCCACCCTGGATGCGTTGCAGCGCCGAGCCGAGGCCGATCCAGCATGGTTCTGGGCCGCGGCGGCCGAAGACATCGAGATCGATTGGGGACGCGCACCGGACCAGGTGCTCGATACGACGGGCGGGTCAGCGTGGGCCCGCTGGTGGGTCGGCGGCGAGCTCAACTACGCCCGGGCCGCAGTCGACCCGCGGTCGGCCCGCGATCCGGACGGCGACGCGCTTGCCTGGGAAGGTGAGGACGGCACGATCCGGCGTCTCAGCATCCGCGAGCTGCAGGTCCAGGTGGCGGCCGCCGAACGGCAGCTGGCCGATCTTGGCGTGGGTCCGGGCGACCGGGTTGGGATCCTCCTGCCGATGCTCGTCGAAACCGTCGTCGCGGTCCTTGCCCTCGGTCGGCTCCGGGCGATCTATACGCCGATCTTCTCCGGGTACGCCGCGCCAGCGATCGCGGCGAGACTCGCCGACTGCGACGCCTCGGTGTTGATCACCGCAGACGGATTCCTCCGACGCGGCTCGTGGGTACCACTGAAGCAGACAGCGGACGAGGCGGTCGCCGCGACGCCGTCGATCCGGCGGGTCATCGTCGTCCGGCGAGCGGGCGATCGGATCACGGCACCCTGGACGGACGGCCGCGATGCCTGGTGGGATGAGCCGCGGGCCGGCGGGCCGAGCGGGGAGGAAACGGCGATGCGCGGTGCCAACGAGGCGGGCATCGATCTCGACGCGGCCACCGATCCCGAGACCCCGTACATGATCATCTACACGTCGGGCACGACGGGCCGGCCAAAAGGTGCCGTCCACGTCCACGGTGGATTCCCGATCAAGGGCGCGCAGGATCTCGCGCACCAGTTCGATCTGGGGCCGGGCGACACCTTGTTCTGGTTCACCGACCTCGGCTGGATGATGGGCCCGTGGGCCATCTCCGGCGCGCTCCTGCGCGGCGCACGCCTCGTCCTGTACGAAGGCGCACCGGATTTCCCGGGACCGGACCGGCTCTGGTCGATCGTGGCCGGACACCGGGTCACGCACCTCGGCCTGTCGCCGACCGTGATCCGGGCGCTGATGGCGCACGGGGAAGAGCCCGTCCGCGGTCACGATCGATCGTCGTTGCGAGTCCTCGGCTCGACAGGTGAGCCATGGAACCCCGACCCCTGGTGGTGGTATTTCCGCGTGATCGGCGAAGGTCGCTGTCCGATCATCAACTACTCGGGTGGCACGGAGGTGTCCGGCGGGATCGTCAGTGGCAACGTGCTCGGGCCGATCAAGCCGGCCTCGTTCTCCGGTCCGTGCATCGGCACGGCGGCGGACGTCGTGGACGAGGTCGGGCAGCCGGTGCGAGGAACGGTCGGCGAGCTCGCGATCCGGGTCCCGATGCCCGGGATGACGCGCGGTTTCTGGGGCGATGACGAGGGTCGCTACGAAGGGACCTACTGGTCGCGGATCCCGGGGACCTGGGTGCACGGGGACTGGGCAAGCATCGACGCCGACGGGTTCTGGTTCATCCACGGCCGGAGCGACGACACGCTCAAGGTCGCGGGCAAACGGGTCGGGCCCGCCGAAGTCGAGAGCGCCGCCGTGTCGCACGCGGCGGTCCTGGAGGCCGCGGCCATCGGCGTGCCCCACGAGATCAAGGGCGAGGCGGTCGTCGTCCTCGTCGTCCTGCGCCCTGGCATAGATGGCGATCCGGACGTCGCCGCGGCGATCGCCGCGACAATCGCCGGTCAACTCGGCAAACCGCTCAGACCCGAACGCGTGGTCGCGGTGCCGGCGCTTCCCAAGACGCGCTCGGGGAAGGTCATGCGGCGGGTCATCCGGGCGGCGTGGCTCGGGCTCGATCCAGGCGACGTCTCGAGTCTCGACGACCCAGGCGCGCTCGACGGTATCCGCGCGGTCGCGGCCGGCGCCGTCGTTGTCGAGCGATGACCGGCGCGCGGCCCGGGTTGGCGCCGCGGAACGGTCCACGCGATACTGTCGGCTCAACGGTGGCGCCGGCGCGCCTGGTGCGAGGGAGACCGTGAAGTGACGAAGCGAGTCCTGCTGCTGGTCGGCACCAAGAAGGGTGCGTTCATCCTCGAGAGCGACGCCGAGCGTCGTGACTGGTCGCTTCGCGGACCGCTGTGCGAGGGATGGCCGGTCCACGACCTGATCGTCGAACCGACCAGCGGGGCCATCCTGGCGGCCGCCGGGAGCCCCTGGTACGGCGGCGCCGTCTGGCGGACCGAGGACCTCGGCGTGACTTGGACACATTCGTCGGCAGGGCTGACCTATGGCGACGACGGGCCGGCCCTGACCACGATCTGGAGCCTGGCGACGGATCCCGACGGCGCCATTCTGGCCGGGGTCGAGCCAGCCGGGCTCTTCCGCAGCACTGACGCCGGAGCGACCTGGCAGCACGTGGAGGGCCTGACCAACCATCCGACCCGTCCAACCTGGGAACCTGGCGCCGGCGGGCTGATCCTCCATACGATCATCCTCCACCCGACGGACCGCGACCGCCTGTGGGTCGGGATCAGCGCGGTCGGCGTGTTCGAGACGCGGGACGGTGGTGCGACCTGGGAACCGCGCAACGTCGGTGTCCGCGCGGAGTTCAACCCGGAGAATCGCTTCCCGGTCACCGGCCAATGTGTGCACAAGTTCGCCATGGCAGCCGGCCAGCCCGAAACGCTCTACCAGCGGAACCACTGCGGCGTGTACCGCTCGGATGACGGTTCCGCGACCTGGCATGAGATCACCGACGGGTTGCCCACGGACTTCGGCTTCGCGATGGTCGCTCATCCGCGCGACCCGGACACCTGTTGGGTGATCCCGCTCAGCGTTCCCGAAGAGGGCCGATACATGCCAGAAGGTCACACGGCCGTCTGGCGGACGCATGACCGCGGTGCCTCGTGGATCCGCTCGGATGACGGGCTCCCGACGCGCGACGCGTACATGTCAGTCCTGCGCGAGGCGATGGCGCGCGACACGCTCGACCCTGTCGGGGTGACATTCGGCACAGAGACCGGTCAGCTCTGGCACAGCTCCGATGGCGGTCAGTCGTGGCGGATGATCACCGACACCTTGCCCGAGATCTGGGCGGTCGAGTCGGTCGTTCTGGACCGCTGAGCTCCCCATGGCGACGGTCCTGCTCCCCCGATCGCTCCTGGCGCTCTTCCCGGGGGCGGAACGTCGCTACGAGATGACGGGCCAGTCGGTCGCCGACTTGTTATCCGCCCTGGATGCGGCGGTCCCCGGGATGCGCGATCGACTCGTCGAAGCCGGACCGCGGCTGCGCCCGCACATCAACGTGTTCGTCGACGGGTCCCCTGCGGACCTCGCGACCCCGGTGAGCGCCGAGGCAACGGTCCACGTGATCCCGGCCGTGTCGGGCGGCTAGGGCCCCTTGCCCGGGGACGTTGTTGCCTCACTTGGGCTCGATGCGAACCGCGCACCCGTGCCCCCCAGACTGCAGCGGGGCCCGAGACCCATGCTGAGGCACCGTTGGCGACCCTGATGCAGCCTGTCAGGCCCGGATCCTGGCTGAGGATGGGCTTCGCGGGGTTTGCCCGTGCGGCTGCAGTCTGGCAGGCCCCCTGCTCACTGGTGAGCCGGCTCCCTTGCGAGGTCAGCGACGTGTCCGGCAAGCACAGCCAGATCGGCTAGCCGGAAC
>JBKKCW010000400.1:0-5302 GCA_046712485.1 Candidatus Limnocylindrales bacterium | reverse complement strand
GGGGGGTTGGTGTTCTTCTTATAAAACCGTGTGGGGTGGGGGGGTTTTCTCCGCGCGCCGCTTGTCTCACGCCGTGGGAAACGGAAGGAGTTTCTACTTGCCGTCGATGACGACGTTCGGCTTGATGGACCCGTCGGCGAGGCCCGCGAAGGTCTCGTCGAGCAGGGTCTTCGCCTCTGCCGGCACCTCGGCGTCCTTGTCATGGAACGGCGCGAGGCCGATGCCGTTGGTGGACGCGTCGTCGGTGTGGAAGCCGGGCGTGAACTTGTCCTGCGCGATGCGCAGGAGCGAGTTCTTGAGGGCCTCGACGATGTTCTTCGTCGCCGACGAGAGGATGCACGACTGGACGCTCGGCAGTGTCTCGTACTGGTCGGTGTCGACGCCGATGGCGTAGACGCCCTCCGCCTGGCACGCCGCCTCGAGGGCGCCGTTCCCGGTGAGGCCGCCGGCGCCAAAGATGACGTCAGCGCCACTGTCGATCATCTGCTGGGCCGCGTTGCTGCCCTGGGGTGGATCGACGAACGAGGTCGTGTACACGAAGTCGACCTTGATGTCCGGATTGACCGACTTCGCGCCGTCGATATAGCCCTCGACGAAGCGCTCGACCGGCGGGACAACGACGAGGCCGCCGACGACGCCAATGTGATCCGACTTGGTCATCGAGGCTGCGAGCACGCCAGCGAGGTACCCCGCCTGGTCCTCGGCGAAGAAGAGCGACTCGCCGTTGGTCATCCAGCTCTCGTCGTGACCGGGGTTCGGCGCGCCGTCGATGGAGATGAACTTGATGTCCGGATTCGCCTTGGCCGCGTCGCCCAGGGCGTCGCCGAGCAGGAAGCCGACGCCGATGATGACGTCCGCACCACTGTCCGTGAACTGCGCGATGTTCGGCGCGTAGTCGGACTGGCTGGTGGTTTCGATGTACTCGGTCTCGAAGCAGGTCGGAGCCTCGGCCTTGGCCGCCTCCATGCCCTCGAACGCGGACTGGTTGAAGCCCTTGTCGTTGACTCGACCGACGTCGGTGACCAGCCCGATGCTGAGCGGTTCGTCGCACGTGATTCCGGCGGCCGACGGTTCGGCCGACGCCTCGACCGACGGTTCGGCCGACGCCTCGGCCGACGGGGCGACCGACGCCTCGGCCGACGGCGCGGTTGTTGCGGCGCCGCCGCTACAGGCGGCCAGGAACATGGCGAGACCCGCGAACAGGGTCAGGCCGTAGCGCTTGTGCATAGATCCTCCTCCAAGCCTTGTCGCCCGGCTGACGGCCCGATGGCGACATGGGAACCGAGCCAGACCACAAGCTGGAGGCCTGGCACCGATGGGGCATCGTACAGCATGGCTCTCCGCTCACGCATACTCGTGGGGTGACGCCCCGCATCCCATTGATCCTCGATTGCGATCCCGGTCACGACGACGCCCTGGCGATCATCGTGGCGCTGGCCCGCCCGGAGCTCGAGCTGCTCGCGGTGACGACCGTCGCCGGCAATGCGGGTCTCGACGCCACCACCCGGAATGCCCTCCGTGTGCTCACGCTCGTGTCCAGGATGGACATCCCGGTCGCGGCCGGAGCGGCCGGACCGCTTGTTCGACCCTTGCATGTCGCGTCAGATGTCCACGGTGCCAGCGGGCTGGAGGGCGCGGACCTGCCGGAGCCGTCATTCGAGGCCCGGCCCGAGGGCGCCATCGCGCTGATCCGCTCGATCCTGGCGGCGGCACCGGAGCCGGTGACGATCGCCGCGGTCGGTCCGCTGACCAACATAGCCCTGCTCGTCCGAACGCACCCCGACCTGCTCGAGCGGATCGCCGGGTTCCGGATCATGGGTGGCGCGATCACCGAGGGCAACGTCACGGCGTCTGCCGAGTTCAACATCTGGCAGGACCCGGAGGCGGCCAGCATTGTCTTCGGCAGCGGCCGGCCGATCACCTTGATGACGCTCGACGTCACCCACCAGGCCCTGTTCGGCGCGGCTGACGTGGCGCGCCTCGAAACGCTCGGAACGCCAATCGCGTCCGTGTTCGCCGACCTCCTCCGCTATTTCTCGCGGTTTCACGCGGAGCGGTACGGCTGGGACGGCTCGCCGATCCACGATGCCGTCGCCGTAGCGCACCTCGCCCTGCCGGATCTCGTGCGCACGACGCCGTACCGGGTCGACGTGGAGACGATCAGTGACCTGACCCGCGGCCGGACGGTGATCGACCCCCACGGTCTGACCGGGCATCCACCAAACGCCGACGTCGGTATCGCGATCGACCGGCCGCGGTTCATCGATGTCCTGGTCGAGGCGGTGGCGTCGATCGGTGCCGCACCGCCCGGATGACCGGACGCGTTCGCGGAGTCGACCGCCCGCTCCGGTACGTCGCCCTCGGAGATTCGTACACGATCGGGACGTCGGTGGCGGCCGCCGAGCGTTGGCCGGATCAGCTCGTGCAGGCACTGGCCGGACGCAGGCCCACGCTCGAGCTCGTCGCCAACCTGGGCGTCACCGGCTACACGTCACGCGATCTGATCCGGGACGAGCTGCCGCCGCTTGCGCGGCTCGAACCCGGGTTCGTCTCGCTGCTGATCGGCGTCAACGACGTCGTCCAGGGCGTCAGCCCAGCGGCGTACGAGGCAAATGTCGTGACGATCCTCGATGCGTTGTTGGCCCGGCTTCCGGCCGGACGGATCGTGACCGTCGCCATCCCCGACTACACCGTCACGCCTGCCGGTGCCGACTACGGCGATCCGAGCCGTCAGCACGACGGGATCGTGGCCGGCAACGCGGTGATGGCGCGCCAGTCCGCGAACCGAGGCATTTGCTTTGTTGACACGTTCGACTTGTCCCTCCGCGCGGCCGAGGACCGATCGCTCGTCGCCGCCGACGGACTGCATCCGAGCGGTTTGCAATACAGCCTCTGGGTGAGCCGGATCGCGCCCGTCGTCGCGTCCCTGCTCAGCGCCCCGTCTTGAGCTCCTGGAGGCGCTTGTCGGAAATCCCGAAATGGTGTGCGATCTCGTGGAACACGGTGTCGGCCACGGCCGCTGCGAGAGCCGCCGGGTCGCGGTAGGCGCGCATGAGCGGACCTCGAAAGATCGTGATCTTGCTCGGGGATGGCGCGGCCGCCGCTGACAGCAGGGTTCGCGGTATCCCCTGGTAGAGACCGAACAGGCCGTGCGCTCCCACGGACGCGAGCTCGTCGGGGCTGGCCTCGTCCTCGATCACGATCGCGACGCTGCCGAGCTGGTCGCGAAAGGGCGCCGGCAGGCGGTCGATGGCGTTGATCACCATCGCCTCCAGATCGATGTCGCCTGGACGAGTGGAAAGCATCAACGGACCATACCCGGTTGACCCGAAGCCGGCGTCGAGCACCACCCGCGGCTACCATTAGCCCCCGTGCCCATCGCCCCGAACGACTTCACGCATCTCCACGTCCACTCCGAATTCAGCCTGCTCGACGGGCTCGGCCGGATCACAGAGCTCGTGGACGCGGCGGCCCAGCAGGGCATGGATTCGCTGGCCCTGACCGACCATGGCGCCCTGTACGGCGCGGTCGCCTTCTATCAGACAGCCCGGAACAAGGGCATCAAGCCGATCATCGGCGTCGAGACGTACGTGGCCCGCCGTTCGATGACCGACAAGGAGGGCAAGGCCGACGCGCAGCCGTTCCACCTCATCCTCCTCGCCAAGGACTGGACCGGCTACCAGAACCTGTGCCGCCTGATCACCGACGCACACATCGACGGGTACTACTACAAACCGAGGATCGACCGCGACCACCTGGCCCGCCATAGCGAAGGCTTGATCGGCCTGTCCGCCTGTCTCGGTGGCGAGATCCCCAAGGCACTCGAGACGGAGGACTGGGAGCTTGCCCGCAAGCTGGCGTCCGAGTACGGCGACATCTTCGGGAAGGACCGGTTCTTCCTCGAGCTCCAGGACCACGGTTTGCCCGAGCAACGCCGGCTCAACGAGCAGCTGCTCCGGCTCGCGCCCGAGACGGGCCTGCCGATCGTGGCGACCAACGACCTGCATTACGTCCGGCCGGACCAGGCCGAGGCCCACGACGTCCTGCTGTGCATCGGTACCGGCAACAACCTTGACACGCCGAACCGGCTGCGGTTCGAGACGCCGCAGTTCTACGTCAAGTCCGCCGCGCAGATGGCGACGCTCTTCGCGGAGCTGCCCGACGCGATCCGCAACACGCGCCTGATCTCCGAGATGACGGACATCAGCCTGCCGCTCGGCCAGCTGCGGATCCCGCACTTCCCGGTGCCGGACGGTCACACCGTGGAGAGCTGGCTTCGGGCGGAGTGCCAGAGCGGGCTGGAGCGCCGCTACGGGTCCGTTACTCCGGAGCTCCAGGCGCGGCTCAATTACGAGCTGGGCGTGATCCTGCAGATGGGGTATGCGGGCTACTTCCTCATCGTCGCCGACTTCATCGCGTTCGCGCGTGAGCAGGGAATCCAGACGACCTGCCGTGGTTCTGCGCCCGGCTCGATCGTGACTTACACGCTTGGGATCACGCCGGTCGACCCGATCCTGTACCAGCTTCCCTTCGAGCGGTTTCTCAATCCGGATCGAGTGACCATGCCCGACATCGACGTCGACTTCGAGGACGGCCGTCGCGACGAGGTGATTGCCTACGTCGGGCGCAAGTACGGCCAGGACCACGTCGCACAGATCATCACCTTTGGCACGATGCTTGCCCGCGCCGCGATCCGCGACGTTGGACGCGTCCTCGGGCACAGCTATGGCGATGTCGACCGGATCGCCAAGGCCGTCCCGAACCAGCTCGGGATCCGGCTCGACGAGGCGATCCGCTCGTCGGCCGAGCTGCGCGGTCTCGTGGAGGGCGACCCGTCGGTCAAACGCATCACGGACTTCGCGCGGCACCTCGAAGGCGTCGCCCGAAATGCGTCGACCCACGCGGCGGGTGTCGTCATCAGCCGTGAGCCGCTGACCGAGCTGATGCCGCTCCAGAAGGCGACCAACTCTGACGGGCTGATGACCCAGTACGAGATGCATGCGATCGAGGCGCTCGGGCTCCTCAAGTTCGACTTCCTGGGGCTGTCGAACCTGACGATCCTGCGGCAGGCCGTCGACTTCGTCCGCGCGAACCGGGGGATCGATATCGATCTCGACCAGATCCCGCTCGACGACGCCAGGACGTTCGAACTGCTGGCCTCCGGGGAGACGACCGGCATCTTCCAGCTCGAGTCCGCCGGTATGCGTCGCTACGTCCGCGACCTCCGGCCCACGTCGGTCTACGACCTTGCCGCGATGGTCGCGCTCTACCGCCCCGGGCCGATGGACAACATCCCGGCCTA
>JBKKCW010000399.1:0-2995 GCA_046712485.1 Candidatus Limnocylindrales bacterium | reverse complement strand
GCCGCCGCCGAGTACCACCACGCCGTCCACCGCCTGGCCGAGGACGGCTGGCGCGGATACGAGATCAGCAACTGGGCACGGCCCGGGCATGAAAGCCGACACAACCTCGTCTATTGGCAGCGCCGCCCGTACGAGGCAGTCGGTCCGGGCGCCCACGCCTTCGACGGCGTCACGCGGCGCTGGAACGCAGCCCGCCTCGACGGCTATCTGACTGCGCTCGCGCCGGCCGACGGACGCCCGCCCGCCCTTCCGCCGGGCGGCTCGGAGGCGATCGATCCCGCGACCGCTGCCGCGGAACAGGTCATCCTCGGCCTGCGGACGGACCGTGGCGTTCCGCTCGCGGCCTCTCGAACGCCACCCCTCGACGATGCGTTCGGATGGGCGCTCGCGGCCGAACTTCTCGACGTCGTCGACGACGACCGTGTCGTCCTGACGACGCGTGGCCGCCTCCTCTCGAATGAGCTGTTCGCCCGGCTCGTCTGATCCTGGATCCCTCATTGGAACGCCCACGGTTCCTGGCGCGTTGTCGCGGCGGGCCGTGGCCCGCCCGCCCACCGACCGAGCGATCGCCCGCTGGTCTGGACGGGTTTACACGCCTCTTCCGTTGACACTCTCGCCTCGGGACTGCTACGATGCCCGCAACCGGTTAGCACTCTCGCCCAGAGAGTGCTAACGACTTGGGAGACAGGCCTTGGCGCGACGACAACGCCGCCCGCTCGGCCCCCTGGACCTTCGCACGCAGGCGATCCTACGGGCCGTCATCGAGGAATATGTGACGACCGCAACGCCGGTCGGTAGCCAGGCGCTCGTCGAGCGCTACAGCCTCGGCGTGTCCAGCGCGACCGTTCGCAGCATCCTCGCCGAGCTCGAGGCGAACGGGCTGCTCACCCACCCGCACACATCCGCGGGACGCATCCCGACCGACGCCGGCTACCGCTTCTACGTCGAGTCGATCGTCGATGCGGTCCCGCTCCCGGCTGTCGAGCAACTGATGATCCGCCACCAGTTCGGTCAGGTCGAGTTCGCCAGCGAGCACTGGTTCCGCCTCGCGGCGACCACCCTGGCATCGGTCACGCGGTCGGCCGGTCTGGCCACGCCCACAAAGCCGCGCGACGCACACATCCGGCGGATCGATCTGGTCGCCATCAACGAACGGATGGCCAGCCTCATCCTCGTCCTTCGGGAAGGAGCGATCAAGCAGGCACTCATCACCGTCGACGGCGACGACGCGATCGATCAACCGACCCTCAATGCCGTCGCTGCGCGTCTCAACGACCGGCTCGTGGACATGACCGCCAGCCGGGCTGAGGCGCGTGTCGCCGCGCTCAACGCCGACGACCGTGTCGATGCCCTGGCGAGACGGGTCGGGGACAGAGTGGTCAAGGTCGTCCGCGAGTACGACGCGGAGGCGATCGAGGAGGTCTTCAGCGATGGCCTGCTCAACGTGATGGAGGCACCCGAGTTCGCCCAGAGCGACAAGCTCCGGCGGGTCTTCTCTGCCCTCGAGAACCGGGCCTACCTGGGCCAGCTCGTCGGCAGCGTGGCCGGCGCCGGCCGGATCCAGGTCTTCATCGGGCACGAGAACCAGCCGCTCGAGATGCAGGACGTGTCACTCGTTCTCGCTCCGTACGGCCAGCCGGGCCGCGCCATCGGGGTCGTCGGCGTGCTCGGCCCGACCCGCATGTCCTACTCCCAGGCGATCGGCACGGTCCGCTTCGTGTCCGGTCTCATGAACGAATTGGTGGATCACCTCTATGCCTGACCGACGACGCACCCGCGCCCAGGAGCGCGCGGATGCCATCGACGTCTCACCGACCGCCCTGGTGGCACAGATCGAGAAGCTCCGCGGTGAGCTCGACACCGCGCGCAAGGAGAGCGAGGAGTACCTCGCGGCCCTCCAGCGCGAGCGCGCCGAATTCCAGAACTTCCGACGGCGAACTGCCGAGGAGCGGATGCGCGATCTCGGTCTCGCCGGCGAGGACCTGATCCGCAAGGTCCTCAACGTCGCCGACGATTTCGATCGCGCCATCGAGGCGCGTCCCGAGTCGATCGCCGATGACCCCTGGTTCGAGGGCATCGCCGCCATCGATCGCAAGCTGCGCCAGCTGCTCGAGAGCGAGGGCGTCACGGCAATCGACGCCAACGCCGGCAAGCCGTTCGACCCCCGCGAGCACGAGGCCATCGCCAACGTCCCCGACACCGGCCGAGCTGAAGGCGAGATCGTCGAGGAGGTCCGTCGAGGCTATCGACTGCGCGATCGGGTCATCCGGCCGGCGCTCGTGGCCGTGGCGGCCAACGCCGACGACGCGACCGCCAGCGAACCCAACGACACCGAAGCGCGATCCCCGTACACCAACTAAGGAGCAATACTCGACATGGGCAAGATCATCGGCATCGATCTGGGCACGACGAACTCCGTCGTCGCCGTGATGGAGGGCGGCGAACCGACCGTCATTCCGTCTGCCGAGGGTGGCCGGACGGTCCCGTCCGTGGTCGCCTTCACCAAGACCGGCGAGCGCCTGGTCGGCCAGCTGGCCAAGCGTCAGGCGGTCACCAATCCCGCGAACACCGTCTATTCGATCAAGCGCTTCATGGGCCGTCGCTGGGACGACCCGGAGGTGAAGCGTTCGAAGGACCTCGTGCCCTACGAGGTCGCCAAGGACGCCAAGAGCGACGGCGTCATCGTCAAGATCGGCGACCAGAAGAGCTACACGCCGCCCGAGATCAGCGCGATGATTCTCCAGAAGCTGCGGACCGATGCCGAGGCATATCTCGGTGAGAAAGTGACCGAGGCGGTCATCACCGTCCCTGCCTACTTCGACGATACGCAGCGCCAGGCGACCAAGGACGCCGGTCGCATTGCCGGTCTCGACGTCAAGCGGATCATCAATGAGCCGACCGCGTCCGCGCTGGCCTACGGGCTCGACAAGAAGCACGACGAGAAGATCGCCGTCTACGACCTGGGCGGTGGCACCTTCGACATCTCGATCCTCGA
>JBKKCW010000398.1:0-2917 GCA_046712485.1 Candidatus Limnocylindrales bacterium | reverse complement strand
ACGAGATGACGGGCCAGTCGGTCGCCGACTTGTTATCCGCCCTGGATGCGGCGGTCCCCGGGATGCGCGATCGACTCGTCGAAGCCGGACCGCGGCTGCGTCCGCACATCAACGTGTTCGTCGACGGGTCCCCTGCGGACCTCGCGACCCCGGTGAGCGCCGAGGCGACGGTCCACGTGATCCCGGCCGTGTCGGGCGGCTAGGGCCGCGCCGGATCCGAAGCCTGACGTCAGCCGCGCGGATGGAGCAGCGGGCCAAAGGGGTCGAACGCCTCCGTGCGCTCGGCAACCGCGTCGTGCCCCCGAGCGGACGATCGCCCCGCGCCGATGCGGTCGCCGGCAACCGCGCGCCAGCCCCGCTCCTCCAGCTGCTCGAGCGTGATCACAGCTGTCCCGATCATGGCGCGAGCGTGGTGGAGCGCGCGACCCGTCAGCGCGCCCGGTTCGGTGGCGACGGCGACCTCAGCGGCGACAAGCGAGCCGCTGCGCAGCTCCTCGACCGTGCGCGGATCGGCGTCTGATGGGTCGAACTGACGCAGGACGAACGTCACATCGCCGGCACGCACGGCCGCTGCCGCATGGACGTAGGGCCAGAGCGCGGCGCCGGGCTGGCTGGAGGACGGCTCGACGAAGCCAATCGGATGCTCCCCGAAGATCGCGCGCCGGACCGCGACCTCCGCGAGCGCGCGGCTCGCGGGGGCCGGCTCGTCGCTCACCCAGGGCGGCAACGCCCCGATCACGATTTGTTCCGCCGGGAGCCCGTCACGCCGCGCGAGCGCCACCCCGAGGAGCTGGAGAGCGAGCGTTCGACCGGCTCGTGTGGCGGCGTCGGACGGCTGCCCGGCGCTGAGATCGGGGGCGACGACAAGGGGCCCCGGCCCGACCACGATCACCGTCCCGGCCCGCCTCGCCAGTCGATGGGCGAAGGCATGATCCGCGAGCGCGCGGTCGGGCTCCACCCCATCGCCGACGATCTCTTCGATCGCATCCGAGACGATCAGGTCGATCCGCTCGAACCCGGCCACGACGGCGCCTTCGGGTGCGCCGAGCGCGGGCACGACCGTGGCCATCCGCACATAGCTGCCCCGTTCGGCGGCCGCGCGGTCGACGGCCAACCGGAGCTCCGCCAGGGCGCGCTGACTCCCGATCGGGGCCGGGTCAGCGAGCTCGCGCCCGGGAGATCCGCGAGCGCCTTCGCGTGGTTGCCACTCCGGGACTTCGCGGCCCGCGGCGCTGAGCCGCGCGGCGAGCTCCCTCCCGATTGGGACCTCGATCCGGATCAGGTCGACGCCGGCGTCGATGAGCAGCGCGGCCTCCTCCAACGCGGCGTCCTCATCGGGTTGGTGGAGCGTCGCGGCCAGCCATGGCCGAGGCGCATCGCCGAGCATTGCGATTGTCTCGAGGCGGGCCGTTCGCTCAGCATCGACCCGGTCGATCGCGGCGGCCGCCAATCGACTGGCCTCGGCTTCGGCGAGGGCACGCCGATCTGGTTCACGCAGGAGCGCGCTTTCGAGGGCGAGATCCACCGCCCCTGAGGCAACGTCAAGGGCGAGCTGCTGCGGATCGAGGTCATATTCGAGGAGAGCCATCGCAAACGGCAGGGCGATCCCCGAGCCAAGGCCACCCGGATCGCCGGCAAGCCAGCGATCGACGGTCGTGCCCGCCAGCGGCCGTCCCGAGCTGTCGAGCCCGGAAACGCCAAAGAGGCGCAGGATCGCACGCTCCTGGCCGGTCGTCGTCGACGCTCCCGCCCGGCCACCCCAGGCGCCCGCGAGCGCCTCGGCCTGCCCCAGGAGCCGATCGAGCGGGCCCCAGGCTTCGTTCACGTGGCGAGCCGCCCCGCCGCCGCCAGGAGGTCCAGCGTGCGTTCGACCGGCAGTCCGGGAACGACGTGGCCGTCGCGACCCTGGACGGTGTCCGCCCGGAACAGCGAATCGATGACCGCCGCCTCCGTGGCATCCACGACCGCCCCAAAGAAGGGGTCGAGGTATTCGTCATCGACGAGCTCGACGTTCCACAGCGCGCCGTCCCGTCCGCGCGGGATGCGGACGCCGGTTGAGAACGCCACGAAGATGTCGCCAGATCCGTGCCCGGCGACGGAACCGGTCCTGGCCAGCCCCAGACCAGCGCGCCGGGCAAGCCGCCCGAGGGCCGGGCCCAGCAGCGGCGCGTCGGTGGCGACGACGACGATGCAGCTGCCGCGCTCACGGTCGCGCCGGATGCCCGATTCCGGCCACCCCTCCGCCACCAGTGTCTCGCCGACGCGGACGCCATCGATGGTGAGCCGTTCGATACGCCCGAAGTTGGTCAAGGCCAGGACGCCGACGGTATATGTCGGTCCCCTGGCGCTAGCACGCCGGCGCTCGGGGGTTGCCCACGATGCGCGGCGATCGATCGGTTCGACGAGTCGCGACGCGGTCCCGATCCCACCCTTGAGCTCGAAACACGACATCCCGGTACCCGCACCGATGGAGCCACCGGGCGTCGGGCCGGCATCCGCCCCGATCGCGTCGTTCAGCGCCGCACGAACGTCTGCCGCGTCGACCTGGACGTGGCGGGCTGTATTGAGCCAGCCGTCGTCGCATTCGCTGACGAACGGCATGAGCGCGTCGTCTATCCCGGCGCGATCGTCGAGATCCACCAGCGTCGCGACCGCCGCGTCGTAGACCCGCCCGATCGCCATCGAGCTGGTGAGGAAGATGGGGTTCTCGAGCGTGCCCCACTCGCCGATGGTCGTGATCCCGATCGCCTCGCCGGCACCGTTGAGCACTGCTGCCCCGGCCGGTACCCGTGCGCTGCAGAGCTCCCCGACGCTGAACGGCACGATCGCCGTCACGCCCGTGCGTGCGACGCCGCGCCCGTCCGGATGTGCCGGCTCGTCGCGCCAGACCGTCCGATGCCCGACCGACACGTTGGGC
>JBKKCW010000397.1:0-3759 GCA_046712485.1 Candidatus Limnocylindrales bacterium | reverse complement strand
GCGCAGGCGAGCGGATGACCGGAGTACGTCAGGCCGCCCGGGAACGGTCGGTCGGCGAACGAGTCGGCGACCCGGCGGGAGATGACGACGCCGCCGAGCGGGATGTAGCCCGAGTTGACACCCTTGGCGAAGCAGATCAGGTCCGGGGTCACTCCCCAGTGGTCCACCGCAAACCACTTGCCGGTCCGGCCGAACCCGGCCATGACCTCGTCGGCGACCATCAGGATCTCGTGCCGGTCGCAGGTCTCCCGGACGCCCTGGATGTACCCGTCAGGCGGGATGAGGATGCCGTTCGTGCCCACGATCGTCTCGAGAAAGATCGCCGCGATCGTGTGGGCGCCCTCGTAGCGGATGACGTCTTCGAGCCCCTGCAGGCTCTCCTCGACGGGGCGGGGTTCCGCCTCCCCCCAGCGGTGCGTGTCGGGGTAGCGCACGACCCCGACCAGGCCGGGCTCGTTGGGCCAGCGGCGCGGGTCGCCGGTCAGCGTCATCGCCCCGAACGTCGCCCCGTGGTACGAGCGGTAGCGGGCCAGGATCTTGTAGCGACCGGTGACGTGGCGGGCGAGCTTGATCGCGTTCTCGATCGCCTCGGCGCCACCGAGCGTGAAGAAGACCTTGTAGAGATCACCGGGCAGGATGTCCGCCAGCTTCTCGCCCAGGCGCGCCCGGATCTCGGTGGCAAAGGCCGGCTGGACGTACTGGAGCTTGGTCGCCTGCGCCGTGATGGCGTCGATCACCCGCCGGTCACCGTGGCCGATATTGACCGACATCAACTGGCTGTTGAAATCGAGGATTCTTCGACCCTCGGGCGTGTACAGGTAGACCCCATCGGCCCGGTCGATGGCAATCGGATCGACCGCGCCCTGGACCGACCACGAAAAGAACGTGTGCTCGCGGGACAGGCGAGCGATCTCCTCGCTCGTCATCGAGCTCGGAGCGGTCGTGATGCCCATGGATACACCTCAGAAAACGGGCGCCCGGCGTGACTGGTGCGCCATTACAGCACAACCGCGGAAGGGCAGCGAAGTCAGCCGGATCGCGTCCCGCGGGTTGCCCCGTCCACCTCGTCGACACAGCGCAGGATCGCGTCTGCCGAGCGATCAATATCCGCCTCGGTCGTCTTCCAGGAGGACACCGAGATCCGCATCGCTGCCTGCCCGCGCCACGTCGTGCCGCCGAGCCAGCACGTCCCGTCGCGCTGCACGGCGTCGATCACGGCGCGCGTGCGCCGGTCGCCGTCGGCCGATGCCGGGTCGGCGTGGGCGGACCTGCCAGGCAGGCCATCGAAGCGAACGAGGACCTGGTTCAGGACCACGTCGTTGAGGATGCGCACTCGCGGTGCCGACGCCAGGCGTTTCGCCATCCGCCGGGCGAGACCGCTATCGCGTTCGATCAGGTCGACGAGACCGGCCCGCCCAAGCGATCGGAGCGCGGCCAGGATGGTGAAGCCGCGCGCCCGGCGCGACGACTCGGGGACCCAGTTGTAGGGGTCGCGTTCGCCGCCTGCCGTTTCCACGTAGTACTCCGCCCCGAGCGTCATCGCCGCGTGGTGCGCGGCCTTGTCGCGGACAAAGACCAGGCCCGAGTCGTACGGCACGTTCAACCACTTGTGCGCGTCGGTCGACCACGAGTCGGCACCATCGTGACCGCCCATCCGATCGCGCAGCGACGGAACCGCCGCCGCCCAGATTCCGAACGCGCCATCCACGTGCACCCATGCCCCACGCGCCTGCGCAATCGGGATCAGCTCGTCGAGGGGATCGAACGCGCCCGTGTTCACGTTGCCTGCCTGCGCGCACACGATCACGGGTCCATCGATCGTCTCCAGCATGTCGCGCAACGCGTCTAGCCGCATCCGGCCCTGGTCGTCCGCGGCGATGCGGCGGACGCGCTCGCCTTCGCGGCCAAGACCCAGCATCTGCAGCGACGCAAGAACTGTGACGTGCGTGCCTTCATGGGTCACGACAGTCACTGGCGGCGCGCCCTGCAGACCCTGACGCTCGACATCCCATCCGAGGGCACCAAGGACAGCGTGCCGTCCGGCGGCAAGCGCGGTGAAATTGGCCATCGTGGCCCCGGTCACGAACCCCACGCTCGTCCCCGATGGCAGGCCGAGGAGCTCGATCAGCCAGTCCGCGGCGACCTCCTCGGCGACCGCCGCCGCGGGGGAGGTGACGTACATCACGCCGTTCTGGTCCCAGGTCGAGACGAGCCAGTCGGTCGCGAGCGTTGCCGGCAGACTGCCACCGATCACGAAGCCGAAGTACCGGGCACCGGCGCTCGCGACAAGACCCGGGTCGGCAGCGGTCGCGAGGCCCTCCACGACCTCGGCCGGATCCGAGCCGGTCTCCGGGAGCGGGCCGCCGAGGGCCCGGCGGAGCGCTTCGAGGTCAACCGGTCCGCCGACCGGCCGCCCCTCCAATGCGTCGAGGTAGTTCGCGGCGAGGTCCGCCGTTCGGCCAAGGAGTTCGCGGGTCTCGGTCATCGATGCCTCCGGCATGCCACGCGAGGACAGGGGTGGTGCTAGTGTGATCGAGCGTCGTCGATCAGGAGACCACATGGACCAAGCAGCGTTCCATTCCTGGCTCGTGCGGTACGTCGATGCCTGGCGGCTCAACGATCCGGTGGCCATCGGCGACCTGTTCAGCGCGGACGTCCGCTATGCCTTTGATCCGTTCAGCGAGGCCGTCGTTGGCAGGCCCGCGGTCGTTGCTGCATGGCTGACCGATCCGGACGAGCCCGGCACCTGGGAGGCCGACTACGAGGTGCTCGCGGTCGATGGGGACACCTACGTCGCGCACGGACGGACCCGCTATCTGACCGACGACCGCGCGGCGATCGACCGCGAATTCGCCAACGTCTTCGTCTGCCGGTTCGATGACGAGGGTCGTTGCCGCGAGTTCACCGAGTGGTACATGCGCCGCCGTCCCGAGGCCCTGCCCGACTGATCGACGCGGCCGTCGGCGGGGGCCTTCCTCCAGGCTCGAACGGTGTACCCTGCCCTCTCGTCGACGATCGAACCACCCCCGTGAGGTGCCCACCCATGCCCCGATCCGTCCGTGGCGCGCTCGTCCAGGCCAGCTGGACCGGCGACAAGGAATCGATGATCCAGAAGCACGAGGAACGCGCGCACGAGGCGGCGAAGCAGGGTGCGCAGTTCGTCCTGTTCCAGGAGCTCTTCTACGGACCGTACTTCTGCCAGGTCCAGGACGCCCAGTACTACAGCTACACGGAGCTGATCCCGGACGGGCCGACGACGAAGCGGATGCAGGACCTCGCCAAACAGACCGGCATGGTCGTCGTCGCGCCGATGTACGAGGAGGACGACAAGGCCGCGGGGATCTACTACAACACCGCCGCCGTGATCGATTCGGACGGAACGTACCTGGGCAAGTACCGCAAGACTCACATCCCGCACGTCAAAGGCTTCTGGGAGAAGTTCTATTTCCGCCCCGGCAACATGGGTTATCCGGTGTTCCAGACGGCCGTCGGCAAGATCGGCGTGTACATCTGTTACGACCGCCACTTCCCCGAGGGCGCCCGCGCCCTCGGTCTCAACGGCGCGGAGATCGTCCTGATTCCGTCGGCCACGTCCCGCGGGCTGTCCGAGTACCTGTGGCGGATCGAGCAGCCGAGTCACGCCGTCGCGAACGGCTACTACGTCGGGACGATCAATCGGGTCGGCATCGAGAAGGATCTCGGTGACGATGACTTCTACGGCCAGAGCTACTTCGTCAATCCCCGCGGCCAGTTCGTGGG
>JBKKCW010000396.1:0-16781 GCA_046712485.1 Candidatus Limnocylindrales bacterium | reverse complement strand
GTCGTCGTTCGGGTCGCGCGGCAGGAGGAGCACCTTGAGCGCCTCGAGAAGCCGGGTTTCGTCGGCTTCGAGGCGCTCGATCTCGTCGCGGGCCATGGCCCGCAGCTCCTCGCCTGCCTCGGTCGAGCCGCGCAATTCCCGGGCTCCCGCCAGCTCGTGCCTCGTGTCCTCCAGCCGGCGGAACGCAGCCACGGCGGGCTCCAGTCGGGCCATCTCCTGACCAAGGCGGCGCAGCTCGGAGGGATTCGTCGAAGTCTCGGGGCGTGCCAGCTCGGCCTGGAGATCGTCGTATTGTCGTGCGACCTCCGCCAACTTGGCGTCGAGGTCGCTCACGACCCGATGGGCGGGTCGATTGTTGGTGGCGCGGCGGAGGTCGGCGCGCTTGGCGTCGCGGCGCCTGCTCCGGCAAGACCGAGCACCAGCGGGCGGCGCGGGAAGTCGCCCGACCCTGCCGGGATCTGCTGGCCGTCGGCCTCGAGGGCCTGCTCCATGGATACGATCGCGACTTCGATCATGTCGTCTGTCGGCTGCTTCGTCGTGATCATCTGGACGAGCAGGCCCGGGTAGAGCAGCACCTTGATCAGGGGGTTGGCGCGATGCCGGGCGCCGAACCGGAGGATCTCGTAGCCGAGCGAAGCGATGACAGGGATGAGCAGGAGCCGGCTCCCGACCATCACGAGCGGTTCCTGCCGACCGACAAGCGAGAACGCGATGATCGACAGCAGAATGACGACGACGAGGAACTCGGTGCCGCAGCGCTGGTGCGCGGTCGGGTACTTGCGGACCTCGCTGACGACGAGCGGATCGCCGGCCTCGAGCGCGTGGATGGTCATGTGCTCGGCACCGTGGTACTGGAAGACCCTGGCGATGTCCGGTGCGCGACCGATCAGCGCGAGGTAGCCGAGGAAGATGCCAACCCGCACGAGTCCCTCGACGAGGTGCTGGATGAGTCCGTTCTCCACGTTCGCGGTGGTGACGGACGCCACCAGCAGAGGCAACAGGAAGAAGATCCCGATGCCGGCCACGAGCGTGATGACGAGCATCAGGATGATCGAGCCCTTGCCAAGCTCGACCCCTTCCTCCTCTGCCTGGACGTTCGCACTTCGTACCAGCCATTTGGTGCCCACGACGAGCGTCTCGTAGAGGACCACGAGCCCGCGGACGAACGGCATCTTTGACCAGCGCGTCCCGTGGAACCCGCTGTCGAGACGCTCCGTGGCATACACGATGTTGCCGTCCGGGTGACGCAGGGCGACGGCGATGGCGTCACGCCCACGCATCAGGACGCCCTCGATCAAGGCCTGACCGCCGTAGTTGTAGGTGGGCATGGAAGGCAGTCTACCGGGTACGGTCACGGGCACCCATCGGGCCCCGCGTTTGGCTCAGGTGCGAACCTGGCGCTCCAGGCGCTTCTGGAAGCGCTCGACCTGTCCGGCCGTGTCGATGATGTTCTGCGTGCCCGTAAAGAACGGGTGGCAGTTCGCGCACACGTCGACGCGGAGCTCGGATCGCGTCGAACCAACGATCCATTCAGTGCCACAGGATCCACAGTGGACCTTTGCCTGGAAGTACTTGGGGTGGATGTCGGGCTTCACGAGGCGCTCGTCGGCGCGGTCTCGGCCTCGGCGGCCTCGACGCGGATACGCTTCTTGGCTTTGGTCGCGTGCTCGAACTTGACCTTGCCGCCAACCGTCGCGAAGACCGTGTAGTCCTTGCCCAGGCCAGTGCCAGGTCCGGACAGGAAGGTCATGCCGCGCTGTCGGACGATGATCGAGCCCGCTGAGACGAGCTGGCCGTCGCCTGCCTTGACGCCGAGACGCTGGCCAACGCTGTCGCGGCCATTCTTGACGCTGCCTCCCGCCTTCTTGTGTGCCATCGGTGCTACCCGTCCTTCTTTGTGACGCGGCTGCGCTTCGGAGCCGCCGCCTTGGCAGGAGCGTCGCTCGACGTCGAGCGGCTCTGCTTGGGTTCGGTCTTGGGTGCCGTCTTCGCCTTGGTGGCGCGCTTCTTGGAGGCGGGCTTCGACGTTGTGCTCGTCTTGGGTTTCGTTGCGGGCTTGGCTTCGGCCTTGGTCGCTGCAGGCTTGGACTCGGGCTTGGCCGGGGCTTCCTCGGACTTGGCCGGCGGGGTGGCCGCCTCGGGCTTGGCCGCAGACTTCCTTGGCGCGCCATCCGCCGCTGCGAGCTTGGCGGCGAGCTCGGCGTCCTTGGCGGCCTGCACGGTGGCGGCCTCTTCCAGACGCTGACGCTCGGTCTTCGCGTCGTGCTCGGACTTCTTCGCGGTCTTCGCGGCGCTCTTGCCATCCAGCGTGATGTCGCTGATCCGCAGGACGGTCAACTCCTGCCGGTGGCCCTTCTTGACGCGGCTGCGCGCCTTGGGGCGGTACTTGAATGAGATCAGCTTCTCGCCGCGGATCTGGCGGACGACCTCGGCGCTGACCGCGGCGTCGGCAACCAGCGGCTGCCCGATCGAGGATGTATCGCCGTCGGCCACGAGCAGGACGCGATCGAGCGTGATCGTCTTCCCGGGCTCGACGTCAAGAAGCTCGACCTGGAGCTCGGTGCCGACCTCGACGCGGTACTGCTTTCCGCCGGTCTCGATGACTGCGTACATGGATCCTCAGCGTGCTGGAGTCGCGACCGCGCACGGCGACCGCGTCGACGAACAGGGAGTGACGCACGACCACGGCCGCGCGCAGACCAAGAAGTGTACGGCTCCAAGCACAAAACGGTCAATCACGAAACGGAGGGCTGTAAGCATCCCAAAGTCTGCTGAGCGGCGGGACTCCGCGGGCCTCCCCGGAGGGACGTGTCGTTGTCAGGCGCACATCTGGCACATCTCAGCGTGAACAGCGCCGAGTTCCTGCCCGATGTGCAGGATTCCGCACCCCTCCACGAGAAATGTCTCGAAGTCGCGCCTGAGGACGACATCCGGGGGCCGCTCCGGATGTTCGACGTCGCGGTGCGGAGGCGCGTTGATGGTACGGAGGCGCGGCGGAGGCAGGTCGAGGCGACGGTGCCAGGGGGCACCGAATCGGCTCGCGAGCCACGGTCTGCAAGGTTCAGTGCAAGGTTTGCCCGGGACACTCCACGCATGGCCTCGCCCTCGGTCCGACACCGCGCATTCCTGTCCGTCGCCGGTCTCGCCGCGATCCTGTTGATCGCCGCCCCGGTGTTCGGCGCGAGCCCCTCGCCGAAGCCCGCCAAGGCAGACAAGGGGCCCGAGATCGCCAAGACGATGACGGGCACCGTGGCCAGCTCTCTCGATGGCAAGGGTCGCCCCACGTACACGATGGTTGTGGGTGGTGTCACCTGGGAGCTTTCGGCCGGCCCGAAGTGGTTCTGGGGCGCCAACAACCCGCTCGCTGCCTACGTCGGGAAGTCAGTCGAGGTCACCGGCACCTACCACGCCGGTGAAACCGACCTCGATGTCGCAACGGTCGATGGCAAGGCCATTCGCGCCGCCGGAAAGCCACCGTGGGCCGGTGGTCCCAAGGTCGTCGGGTCCAGGCACCCTGGCTGGAAGGACGGCAAGACCGGCAAGGACCACGCCCCGGGCCAGAACAAGACGAAGCCGGCCAAGTCAGCGGAGCCGACTCCCGCGAACTGAGCTCGCCACCGGCGGACATCGCCAGGCGTCATCTCAGTCGGTATCGTCCACAAGAACGAGCCGCTCGCGCACGATGCTGCGCACTTCGAGCGGAGCCTCGAGGCGCTCGCCGAGCGCTGCGATGACTTCCTCGGGACGACCGGATCCAAGGGCCGGATCGATCCGTGTCCGCACGCGGATCGACGACCCATCGCGTTCCCGCCGCACGTCGACCAGCAGCCGGCGGAGATCGTAGGCGACGGTACCCTGGCCTTTCTGGCGCTCGCGCGGCAACGTCGCGGCCTCGAGGAGCGACCGCGCCGCCGCATCGATCTTGGCGGGGTCATTCGCGTTCGCAAGCCCGATCCGGTAGTCGGCGGCGACGACCCGACCTGCCAGCGGCGGGGCCCCCACCCAGACGTCGAACAGATCGATCAGCCGCCAACCCGCGGGCAGATGTTCGGTGATCGCGGCCCGGACTCGCCACGCGGGGATGCGCTCGGAGAGAAAGATCTCGGCAAGCTCCCGGTCCGCGGCCACCCCGAGCGGCAGCGGCGCAGCAAAGGCGACCCGGCCTCGCGAACGGCCCGCTGGTCGATGGCTCGGCAGGCCGGCTTCCTCGAGCGCCGTCTCCCAGACGTCGGCGAGCTCGCGTCCGGCGATCCTGGGCGCGTCCGACGCCCTGGCGAGGACGAGTCGCCAACGCTGCCGCGGAGGCTCGGCGGGGGCCGTCGACGCGCTCGAACCTCGGTCGACCGGTTCAGCGGTTGGGCTTCCCGTCGGCCCTGAACGAGGCTCCACGTCTGCTAGTCTGCGGCACCATGGACGAGCCCGCCCAGCCAGTCCCCGACCGGGCCGCGGACCATCCGGCATCAGGTGACCGGCCCCCGGTCGAAGCGCCGCCGACGGAGGACCCGGCGGTGGCCGCGGCCAGGTGGGCGGCGGCGCTCCCACCTCCGCCGTTCGTCAACCCGGAGCCCGATGGCTCGGCCCGACGATTCGCCCCATTGTCACCGCGCGTCGCGATCCTGATCGGGGCTGCGGTGGTGTTCGCCTTTGTGCTGGCGATGGCCGCCGATGCCGTGCGCCCGTTCATCGTCGGTTTGCTGTTCGTCTACCTGCTGGATCCGCCCGTTCGCTGGCTCGTCCGCCTGCGCGTCCCACGTCCGCTGGCGATCCTCATCGTCTACGTCGTCGTGGTCGTCGCGATCATCGAGTTCCTGGCACTGACCCTCACGCCGTTGCTCAACGAGATTCTGCGCTTCATCAGGGATCTCCCCACGCTCGTCGATGACCTCGACGCCCAGCTGCAGCGTCTCAGCGAGGCCTACGCGCGGCTCCAGATCCCCGATGCCGTTCGCGAATGGATCGACGGCATGCTCGTGAGCCTGGGCGAGGAGGGGGCCATCGGGGCTGGCGCGGTTGACCTGTCGGTCCTGCTGCCGGTCCTGACCGGCGCGACGAGCTTGATCGGCCTCCTGTTCGGGTATCTGATCCTGCCGGTATGGGTGGCCTATCTGCTCAAGGACCGGATCGCACTCACGGCCGCATTCGATCGTGCGATCCCGGGGACGTGGCGGTTCGATGTGTGGGCGGTGATCCGGACCGCCGAGCACGTCTTTGGTCAATGGGTTCGCGGCCAGATCGTGCTCGGCGTGTCAGTCGCCATCCTGACGTTCGTCGGCCTCCTGATCGCGAGCGAACTCATCGACCCGATCTTCGGGCGCTACGCCCTGCTGCTGTCCGTGGTGGCTGGCGTCCTCGAGCTCGTGCCGATCATCGGACCGATCATCGCCGCGATCCCGGCCGTGCTCCTGGCCGCGACCGTCAGCCCAGGGGTCACGGTCGCCGCCCTCGTGCTGTACACGCTCATCCAGCAGATCGAGAACAACTTCCTCGTCCCGAAGATCCAGGGAGACGCGGTCCAGCTCCACCCCGCGGTCGTCATGTTCGCGATCATCGTCGGCGGGTCGCTGGCCGGGCTCCTCGGGGCGATTCTGGCCCTGCCGGTGACTGCTGCGGTCCGCGATGTCGTCCGCTATCTGTTCCGGCGGGCCAGCCCGGACGAGCCCGAAGCCCTGGCCGCGTCGTTGCGAAACGTCGGCATGACGCCGGACGATGCCTGAGTCGTTCGATGCCTACAAGATCCTCCAGGTGGATCCCGAGGCGGAGGACGAGGTCATTCAGGCCGCGTACCGCCGACTCGCCCGCAAGTACCATCCCGACTTGACGGAGGCCGCTGACGCCGCGGCCCGGATGGCGGCGATCAACGCGGCGTGGGCGTTGATTGGTGAACCTGCGGCGCGGGCGGCCTACGATCGTGCTCGAGTGGCGAGATCGCCGCGCGGACCGGGGCTGGCCAGCGTTGCACCCTCCGAGGCGGCTCCTCCGACCGCGCGGGGATCGGCATCAACCCAATCCGGGCCACCCGACACGGTATCGAGGGATTGGACCTCTGGCCGGTCGACCCAGGGCGGCGGGTTTGACTCGTCGATGCGTGCGGCGGACGGGTACGGAGCGGCCGGACCCCCGCCGGGCCGGGCCTCGGGTAGTGTCCTGAACTTCGGCCGGTACGCCGGCTGGTCGCTCGGCGAGATCGCCCGGTCGGACATCGAGTACGTCGAGTGGCTCGACCGAATGCCCATCGGACGCTCCTATCGGGACGAGATCGACGTCATCCTTCGGGCTTCCGGACGCCGCCGTTCGGCCGACGCCGCATCGACCGAGCGCCGCGGTTTGTTCCGACGTCGCTGATGGCCGGCCGGGAAACGCCACTCGCGCTGCTCCTCCTCGTCGGCCTCCTCGTGGCGTTGCCGCTCATCGCGTTCGTGGCCAGCCGGCTGAGGCTCCAGTACACGGTCGTGATGGTGGTCGTCGGGCTGGCCGTCTCGGCCGTGCCGCTCAGCGGCAACGCCATCCGCGTGGAGCCGGAGCTGGCGGTCACCCTCTTGCTGCCTGGGCTCATCTTCGAAGCGGCGTACCGGCTCGATGGCAACGAGCTGCGCCGGTCGTTCGGCGGCGTCGCGTTGCTGGCGGTCCCAGGTGTGCTCGTGACCGCCGCCGTCGTGGCGGTCGTCCTCAACCTGGCGACCGGGCTGTCGCTCGAGTCATCGTTCCTGGTGGGCGCAATCGTGTCGGCGACCGATCCGGTGGCCGTGGTGGCGACCATGCGCCAGCTGCGGGCGCCTTCGCGCCTCGTCACCCTCATCGACGCCGAAAGCCTGTTCAACGACGGCACGGCCGTGCTCGTATACGCCATCGCGCTCGGGGCCGTGAGCGGGGATGTCAGCCTGGGGGCTGGCGCGCTGTCGTTCGTCGTGGGGATCGCTGCGAGCGTGGCGATCGGGGCTACGGTCGGGTTCGCCATTGCCTGGCTGGCCGGCAGGACCGAGGATCACCTCATCGAGCTCACGCTCACGCTCCTGGCCGCCTACGGGACGTATGTCGTCGCCGACCTCGTCCACCAGTCCGGGATTATCGCCGTGGTGGTGGCCGGGATCGTGATCGGGACCTACCAGCACGAGACATTGTTCACGGCCCGGGCTCGCGAAGCCATCGATACCGTCTGGGAATTCCTGGCGTTTGCCCTGACTGGACTTGCATTCCTCTTGATCGGGATCGCGATCTCGCTCGACGTGCTGCCCGGTGCGGCCGTCTACATCGCCTGGGGCGTGGCTGCCGTCCTCGTCGGTCGAGCCATCGTGATCTATGGGCTCCTGGGCGGCTCCTCGGCGGTCGCCCATCGATTGGGACTCGCGGCGGCCATCCCGGTCGGCTGGCTTCATGTGATCAATTGGACAGGCCTTCGCGGTGCGGTGGCGATGGCCCTGGTCCTGTCGTTGCCCAGCGATCTGCCCGATCGGACGCTGCTTCAGGGAACGACGTTTGGAATCGTTCTCTTCACCGTGCTGGTCCAGGGGACGACAGCTGCTCGGGTGCTTCGCGCTGCGAGGGTGGAGCAGGCAAGCGACAATTGATGGAAGGGGCGCCCTCACCAGGCCGCGCGTGTCTGGCGGATGTTGATGCTCTGGAGGATGCCCAGCCCGGCCGCGAGGCTGACCAGTGACGCACCGCCGTGCGTGACGAATGGGAGCGGGATACCGGTGATGGGCATGACGCCGAGCACCATGCCCACGTTGACGACGAGCTGGAACAGGATCATCGAGGCGATCCCGGCCGCGAACAAGGTGCCAAAGGCGTCCTTCGATCGCCATCCCGCGACGAGCACCCGCCACAGGAGCAGGATGAAGAGCAGGAAGAGGACGACGCCACCGACGAACCCGAGCTCTTCGGCGAGCGTGGCAAACACAAAGTCCGTCGTCTGGACCGGCAAGAAGTCGCCCTGCGTCTGGGTGCCGTTGGTCAGGCCCTTGCCCACGAAACCACCCGATCCCACCGCGATCTGCGCCTGGTAGAGCTGGTATCCCGCACCCTGGACGTCCGGGTTCGTGTCAAGGAACGACGACAGCCGCTCCTTCTGATAGTCGCGAAGGATATACGTCCACGCGATCGGGACCATCGCAACCACTCCGGCCGCCAGAACGGCGAGCCAGCGCAGGCTCGCGCCGGACATCCAGAGCATCCCGGCCAGGATGGCCCCGAAGACGAGGGATGTCCCGAGGTCGGGCTGGAGCATGACAAGCGCGAGTGGGGGACCGACCAGGATGCAGGCGCCGAGGATCGAGCCAAGCGAGTCCAGGCGGCGGCTTCTCGACGTCAGGTACTGCGCGAGCACGAGGATCATGAGGATCTTCGCGATCTCGCTGAACTGGAACGTCAGCGGCCCAATCTCGACCCAGCGCGCCGAGCCACCGACGCCGTCGCCGATGAGCAGCGTGAGCACGAGGAGCCCGAGCTGCGCCGCGTAGATCGGCCAAGCGAGGGTCTTGAACCATCGGTAATCGAAGGCCGTTGCCAGGACGAAAACGAGCGACGCGATGGCGGCCCACATCAAGCCGCGGCTGAAGGTGGTGCCCGCCTCGAGTGGCACGGTGCCGTCCTCCACGCTGTTCGTGTAGGCCATGACCAGGCCGACCGCGACGAGGAGGACGGCGTACGTCGTGAGCTGGAGGTCGAACGCGCGCCACGCCGCCCCCACTGACTTGGCCGCCCAATCGGTGACGCGTGCGGGTCGTGCTCGGATGACGCCCATCAGTTGCTCTGGTAGAAGTTGCCGCGCTCCAGCAGGTCCGGGAGGCGGTAGTCCTTCTCGATCCCGAAGTGCTGCTGCAGGTAGTACTTGACGATCTCGGTCGCTACGTTGCCCTTGGTCCGCGAGTCGTAGGCGAACGCCAGGACCACGAGCTCGGAGTCCGGTTTTGCGAACGACCCGTTCTCGGGATCCTTTGGCACGAAGCCAACGAACCAGGAGTGGAACGGCAGGCGACCTTGCTTGTCACGGGTTCCGAACTCGGCCGTACCGGATTTGCCGGCCACGCGGATCGGCAGCTCGACGAGGTTGTAGGTATGGCGCAATTCCACGACCGATCGGGCCGCATGCCGCATCGTCGTGAGCACGCTGGCCGGCACGTCCATCTCGTGGAGCACGGCCGGCTCGAATGACCGAACGGTCTCACCGTCGGGACCGACGATATCGTGCACGATCTGCGGCCGGTACACCGTTCCGCCGTTGGCGAGCGCCGCGTAGGCGTTGACAAGCTGGATCGGGGTCACGACGTCATAGCCCTGGCCGATCCCTGCCTGGTATGTCTCGCCTGGGAAGATCGGGGCGCCCAGCGCGTCCTGCTTCCACTGATTGGTCGGCACGATGCCCGACACCTCACCGGGCAGGTCGATCCCGGTCGGGCTGCCAAACCCGTATTGCCTGCCCCAGTAGCCGAGCCGATCGATGCCGAGCATGCCCGCCACCTGGAAGAAGTACGTGTCACTCGAGTGGCCAAACCCGCAGTAGATGTCGCAGGCACCAAAGCCGCGTCGATTCCAGTCGTAGAACCGCGTGCTGCCGAGCGTCAGGAAGCCCTTGGTCGCGAGCTCCGTGTTGGCGGTGATCTTGCGGTCGGCCAGACCGCCCGTCCCGGTCACGAGCTTGTACGTCGAACCCGGCGGGTAATGGGCCTGCGTCGCGTGATTGAGCAGCGGCTTGTCCGGATCCTCGACCAACGCCTGGTAATCCGTGGCGCTGATCCCTCTGGCGAAGAGGTTGTTGTCGTACGTGGGCAGGCTGACCAGGGCAAGGACTTCCCCGGTCTGAGGGTTCATGACGATGACGACGCCCCGCTTGAGCCCCACCTCCGCCATCGCCCACTTCAACGCCGTTTCAGCGTACTTCTGCTCCTTGACGTCGATCGTCAGGTTGAGGGAATCGCCGGGTCGTGCCTCGCTGATCGTCTGCAGAACCTGGGTTCGGCGGCCGGTTGCGTCTCGTTCGACACGTTCTGCGCCGTAGACCCCACGCAGGGCAGTCTCGTACTGAGCCTCGAGTCCCGCCTTCCCCAGGAGGTCGTCCGGGAGGTACCCGTCATCGCGGAGACTGGGGAGCTGCTCTGCGGAGACCGGGCCGGTGTACCCGAGGATCTGCGACAGGAGTGGGCCGTAGGTGTACTGGCGACGCGCCTCGACCGCGATCTGCACGCCGGGGAGCTCGAACCCGGCCTCCGAGATCAGCAGCGCCGTCTGTTCATCCACATCGCCGGCGATGCGAACGAGGTCGAAACTCGATCCTGGGTTCGAGTCGATCGACGCGTTGATCTCCGCCACGTCCATGTCGAGCAGGGCTGCGAGCCGTTCGACGACCAAGGGGCGCACTGATTGCGGGAGGTCCGCCGGCCGGACCTTGACCGCGAACGTCGGCACGTTCGTCACGAGCACACGGCCAGCCCGATCGTAGATGAGACCACGTGGCGCCCGGATCGCCTCCTCGACGGTCCGATTCCGCGCAGACAACGTCGCGAACCGGCCGCCGTCGACGATCTGGATGTAAAAGAGTCGCGCGGTGAGCCCGCCGACGGCGAGCAGCACCACCAACCCGAAGGCGATGAAGCGGGCTGGACGACGCATGGTCCGGGGGTGTTGATCCAGGTACGTCGTCACCAGTCGACTCGGTCTTCCTGGGCGCGGCGGTCGTGCACGGCGACGGCAAGGGGCCCGATCACACCAGCAAGCAGTGCGTCGAACACCGCTCCCGGCAAAATGGCCGCGGCCGGATCCGCGACCGGAATCGTGGCACGGAGGGCGTTGGAGGTGACGAACAAGCTCATCGAATAGACGATGCTCAGCAGGAGCGTGGCGGGGATCGGAACCACGGGGCGAAGGCGTGTGACCAGGCGACCGACCACGTATGCGCCCCCCACGCAGAGGAGCATCGCAAAGGCAGTCGACCCGAGCGGCCGTTGTGCGAGGACATCAAGAACGAGGCCTCCGACGAATCCCCAGGCCAGGCCGGCCTCGAGACCAAGGGCGATGGTCACGACCACGCCAAGGACGAGCACGAGGTGCGGCTGTGTTGTGCCGACCCGCAGGTACGGGCCGACGGTCAGTTCCAGCAAGGCCGTCACCGTCGCGCCGACCGCAGCGAGGAGCAGGGTCATGGAGCGAGTCGATCCTCGGCGAGCGGGCCAAAGGTCTACGACCGCCGACACGGCACGCTGGTGACGATCGATCGGCGGTAACGACATGGCAAAGTATCCCACGAGCCTGCGGTCCCGGCAATCGATCGAGTTCCAAAGACGCCGATGTTTCACACGTGACATCCCTCGGTGGGCACGTTCTTCGCGCGAGCACCAGACGCGGGCCGCATCACATCGGGCAAACGTTGTTTCACGTGAAACACGGGCAGGTTGGGTGCCCGTTAACCCGGCGGTATGTGCCTGATGCCATCCTGACGGCAACGCCGACAACCGAGGCTGTCGAGGCCTGTAATGGTAGAATATGTCCTCGTGAGAGCGTTCCGAGCGAGTTACTGAGTGGGTCAGACGATCGCCTGCGCAAACCAGAAAGGCGGCGTCGGCAAGACCACGACGGTTGTCAATCTCGGAAGTTATCTGGCCCTCACGGATGACCGGGTCCTGATCGTCGACCTCGATCCGCAGGGCAATGCAACGAGCGGCCTGGGGTTCGACCGAAGCTCAATCGAGCAGTCGGTCTACGACGCGGTCGTTGACGGTCGTCCTATCGGGGAATTGATCATGCCGGGCCCGATCGATGGGCTCGACGTGGTCCCATCGGCGATAGCGCTCGCTGGCGCCGAGCTCGAACTGGCTCCCGTCGAAGGACGCGAACGGCGACTCTCCCGTCAGCTCGCCAGCGTCACGAATCGATACGACTACATCCTGATCGATTGCCCGCCCGCACTCGGGCTCCTCACCATCAACGCGCTGACCGCCGCCGACTCAGTACTGATCCCGCTCCAATGTGAGTACTACGCCCTGGAAGGATTGACCCAACTGCTCGGAACCCTTGACCTCGTACGGGACAACCTCAACCCTCGCCTCAGGATCCACGGCATCGTCCTGACGATGTACGACGCCCGCACGAACCTGTCCGCCGACGTCGCCGCCGAGGCCCGGGGCCATCTCGGTGACCTGGTGTACCGAACGGTCGTGCCGCGCTCGGTGCGGCTCTCGGAAGCGCCGAGTCACGGGCTGCCGATCCCAAGCTACGCTCCGGAATCGACAGGTGCCGTGGCGTACGCCTCCCTTGCCACGGAGATGCGCCAGCGCGACGGACGGATCGTTGGGGGTCGCACGGACGTGCGCGAGACGGTGATGGCGTCGTGAGCGACGGTTCGGAGCGAACCGAGCGCCCGGAGCAACCCGAGCGGGTCGAGCGGGTCGAGCGTGCCGAGCGTGCCGAGCGCCCGAGCGGGCTGGGCCGAGGACTCGGTGCCTTGATCCCCCAGCGTGGGGGTGGACACGCGAGCGCGGTCGAGATCGCCATTGCCCGGATCAGTCCAAACCCCTACCAGCCGCGCAAGCGGTTCAACCCGGAGGATCTCGCGACGCTCCGGGCGAGCATCGCCGCTCATGGGGTCTTGCAACCTATTCTCGTATCAGAAACCTCGACTGGGTACCAGCTCGTGGCCGGGGAGCGTCGTCTGCGCGCTGCCCAGGCCGCCGGGCTCGACCGGATCCCTGCGGTCATCCGCCAGATGGTGGACCGGGACACACTCGAGCTTGCTCTGGTGGAGAACCTCCAGCGCGCTGATCTCGATGCCATCGAGACTGCGGACGCGTATCGTCAGCTGATCAACCGCTTCGGGTTCAGCCAGGATGACGTCGCGACGCGCGTCGGCAAAGCCCGATCCACCGTGACCAACACCCTGCGCCTCCTCGATCTCGCGCCCGATGTCCAGTCGGCCGTCGCCGATGGCCGCTTGACCGAGGGGCATGGCCGGGCGCTTGGCGGGCTGCCCGCAGAGCTCCAGACGCGCGTGCTCGATTCGGTGATCGGTCAGGAGCTGTCGGTCCGCCAGACTGAGGAGCTCGTCCGACGGCTCAAGGAGCCGAAACCCGCAGCCGAGGACGGCCCGCCGCCACGGCAGACCGATCCGGACCTGGAGCGCGTCGAGGAAGAGCTGCGCCGTGCACTTGGGACCAAGGTCAGCCTGGCCCGATCGAGGCGGGGGGGTCGCATCGTGATCGAGTACTACGACGATGACGACCTGCATCGACTGTACGAACGTCTGACCGGAGGAACCGCGTGACCGAAGACGCCATTCGCTCGACCGCCGCGACCGGATCCAACGGCCGGGGCAGACGCGCGCGGGCAAGCGGTTCGGACTACACGGCCGCCAGCATCCAGGTCCTCGAAGGCCTCGAAGCCGTCCGCAAGCGCCCCGGCATGTACATCGGCTCGACGGATTCGCGCGGCCTCCACCAGCTGGTCTGGGAGGTCGTGGACAACTCGATCGACGAGGCCATGGCCGGGCAGGCGAAGACGATCAAGGTCACGATCCGCGCGGACGGCATGGTCGTTGTCGAGGATGACGGTCGTGGCGTGCCGGTCGGCAAGCACTCCACTGGCAAAGACGCCCTCGAAGTCGTCCATACCGTCCTGCATGCCGGCGGGAAGTTCGGTGGCGGCGGCTACAAGGTCTCCGGCGGGCTCCATGGGGTCGGCGTCAGCGTGGTCAATGCCCTGTCGTCCTGGATGCGCGTCGAATCCGCCCGCGACGGTCATGTCTGGGCGCAGGAATACTCGCGTGGAAAGCCCACGACACCCGTCCGGAAGCTCGGACCACAGGGCAGCCGCCGCGGGACCACGACGAGCTTCGTGGCCGACGCCGAGATGTTCGAGACGACCGACTACTCGTTCGACCTCATCAGCGATCGTCTGCGGGAATCGGCGTACCTGACAAAGAGCATCTGGATCACATTCATCGATGAACGGAACGACCGGGAGCGATCGTTCTATTTCGAAGGTGGCATCCAGTCCTTTGTCCGGCATCTCAACCGGAACAAGGACGTGCTTCACGCCCGGCCCATCTACGTGGAGCGGAAGGAAGGCGGCACGCTTGTCGAGGTCGCGCTGCAGTACAACGATGCCTACACGGAGAACGTCTTCGCGTTTGCCAACAACATCAACACGGTGGACGGCGGCACGCATGTCACCGGCTTCCGGGCCGCGCTCACCAGCTCCCTGAATGACTGGGCGAGGCGAGCGGCCGTGCTCAAGGAAAGCGACACCAACCTCTCGGGCGAGGACGTCCGCGAGGGGCTCACCGCCGTGATCAGCGTCAAGCTGACGGACCCGCAGTTCGAGGGCCAGACCAAGGCGAAGCTTGGGAACGCCGAGGTCAAGGGCCAGGTCCAGACCGCCCTGTCCGACAGCCTGGGCCAGTATCTTGACGAGAATCCAGCCGACGGTCGACGGATCATCGAAAAATGCCTGACGGCAGCGCGCGCTCGTGAAGCGGCTCGCAAGGCTCGCGATCTCGTCCTGCGCAAGGGTGCCCTCGAAGGCATGTCCCTTCCCGGCAAGCTCGCTGACTGCCAAGAGCGCGATCCGGCGCGGAGCGAGATCTACCTCGTCGAGGGTGACTCCGCAGGCGGCTCAGCCAAGGCCGGCCGCGATCGTCGCTTCCAGGCCATCCTGCCGATGTTCGGCAAGATGCTGAACGTCGAAAAGGCGCGCCTGGACAAGGTGCTGTCGAGCGAGAAGATCCGCCCGTTGATCATCGCGCTGGGTGCCGGGATCGGTGAGGGGTTTGACCTGGCGAAGATCCGCTACCACCGGATCATCCTCATGAGCGATGCGGACGTCGATGGCGCGCACATCCGGACGCTCCTGCTGACCTTCTTCTACCGGCACATGCCCACGGTCATCGAGGAGGGCTACCTCTACATCGCGCAGCCGCCCCTGTACCGAGTCAGCACGGGCAAGGTCACGCGATATGCGCAGACGGAGCAGGAACGCGACCGGATCATCAAGGAGTTCAACGTCAAGAATCTGTCAGTCCAGCGTTTCAAGGGCCTCGGCGAGATGAATGCCGATCAGCTCTGGGAAACGACGATGAACCCGGAGACGCGGACGCTCTTGCGCGTCGACAGTGAGAACGCCGCAGCCGCCGACGAGATCTTCACTATGCTCATGGGCGAAAAGGTGGCGCCGCGCAAGGACTTCATCAAGGCCGAGGCGAGGAAGGTCCAGAACCTTGACGTCTGAGGTCGCCGGGGCCACGGGGCCGACGATCGCGAGCGAAGGGTTCCGGTTCGAGTTCGCCGAGCACAACTGTTTCGCGTGCGGCACGCTCAATACCAACGGGCTGGGCCTCGTCCTGCACCTGGAGCCCGAGCGATCGTGGACCGAGCTCACGCTCGATCGTCGATTCGAAGGCTGGGATGGGATCGCGCACGGTGGGATCGTCGCGACCATCCTCGACGAGGTCATGGCCTGGTCGCTCGTGGCTAACGACAACTGGGGCGTGACCGCTCGGCTGTCGGTCGAGTTTCGACGACCCGTCGCCATCGGGAAGCGAATCCGGGCAGACGGCTGGATGAGCCGGTCGCGCCGTCGTGTGGTCGATACAGCGGCCCGCCTGGTCGAGCTCGATACGGGCATCGAGCTCGCGACGGCGACGGGCGTCTACGTTGCCGCTGACGCCGAGCGCAAGCGCGCCCGCCAGGATCGGTATGCGTTTCGTCGGCTCGCTCCGGTGGGGGACGAGGTGGACCGGTGATGGGCGGAGCCACGGCGGCGGCGTCCCCGAGCGTGACAACGGAACGGGCCGTCACCCTCGTGGCGACCCGCCGGGAGCCCGCCGAGCGCCTTGGTGCGTCACTGGCAGACCTGATCAACGATCCCGATGCGTTTGCGGCTGCAACACGGCGTGGGCTCGCCTTTCTCGCCGACCCGGAGTACGTCGCGGGTCAGCGGCGCGTGGCCCCCGGGATCGGCCCCATCTTCGGTGTGCGGTGGCCCCTGCTGGCCGCCGTCGAGCGAGGGTTTCGCCGGGCGACGACGCACGACCACGCGACCACGATGTTGTTCCTCGCCGATCGGCTGTTCCGGGAGCGGGAGCTCGAGCACCGCTGGTTTTCGTTCGATCTCCTCGAACGGACCCTCGACACGGATCCGGAGCGCACGTGGCAGCTCCTTCGTCGTGCCGCGCGAGAAGCCGGCGACTGGATCACCGTCGATTCGCTTGCCCATCCGTACGGCACCGGCATCGCTCGTGAGCCGTATCGGTGGGCTGAGCTCGAGCTGCTCGTGTACAGCGCCTCTCGATGGGAGCGTCGTCTCGTCGGGTCGACGATCGCGACGCTGACCCACGGCGGCCGTCGAGGGGGCCGCGACCCTCACTTCCCGTCGCGATCGCTCGCTCTGCTGGGGCAGCTCATCGGCGATGCCGAGTCCGATGTCCAGAAGGCCCTGTCGTGGGCGTACCGGTCCCTCGCCCAGCTCGATGCCGAAGCGACGACGTCGGCACTGCAGGCTGAGGCGGAGCGGGCCATCGAGACGGCGGATGGCAACCGTGCGTGGGTGATCCGAGATTCGCTCTCGAAGCTCGAGCCAGTGACAGCGGCCGACCTCCGAGCTCGCCTGTCCGGCATTCGCAAGCGATCCGGTGCACGCTCCACGTCGCGCGCGTCGGAAGTCTCGGAGCGCTTTGGCGAGCTGCCCGATCCGTCCAACCATCCCGAGCCACCGCTCACCTGATGCACACCAGGAGTGACCGACCGTGACTGACGACCGGGGCGAGATCCGGATGATCCGCATCGAGGACGAGATGCGGG
>JBKKCW010000395.1:0-5206 GCA_046712485.1 Candidatus Limnocylindrales bacterium | reverse complement strand
CCTCATCGCCGTCTCCCTGTCGGTCTTGCCGGGTGGCCTGGGGGCCAGCCGTCGCAGAAGCTGCAGTGGTTTGGCTTGACCGTGCCGCCGCACCGACGACCGATGTCGCGGGCGGCGGCGCGCGCCTCCCAGCGCGACCCAAATCCAACCTTGCCACGACACGAACGCTGCTCGAACCAGGTCGCCGCGCGATTCGCTGTCGCGGACACGACCACAACTCCCTCGACCATTTTGGTGCCCTTCCCATATCGGAGGTCCCGGTCGACCTCCTCATGGGCTGAACTCTCGCCGACATCTCTGTCAGCTTGCGTGTCACGGGTGGTGCGTGGGTGCACCCGGTTGTCAATACACCTGGTCGTGCGTCCCAAGGTTGACGAGGAATGCCTCGTTGCCATCCCACCGAAACAGAACCCGCAAGTCCTCGTCGACGCTGAACGCCCAATAGGCCTCGAGGTCGCCATTGAGCTTGTGCGTCCGCAGAAGGGAATCCATGGGGTCGGCGGCGAAACGTCTCAGTGCGGCGCGAAGCATCGGCGCCTGTGAGTCTCGAAGCTTCTTCGCTTTTCGCAGGAACCGGCTCGAGGCCGTGAACCGCACGTCAGCCTCGGAGCTCGTCGAGCAGCTGTTCGACGTCGTCGAACCGCTTCGCCTCCCCTGCCCCGTACTCGGCCTCGGCTTCTCGGACCTCGGCGACGAACAGCGCGCGCCGAAGGACGCCAAGCTCCGCCTGATCGCGCTCGTAGTGCTCGGGATTCACGATGTAGGCGACCTTCCTGGACCGCTGCAGGACGACCGTCGGTTCCGTGCTCGACTGGATATCCTCGATGACGTCGGCCACGTGCTGCCGGAGATCGCTCACGGGGATGGTCTTCATGGCACAACTGTACGGTTACTTGTACCATTGTCAACACTCTTGGACGTACAGACTTCGATGACGAGGGGGTGGCCGAGCCGCATCCCCAGAGCATGACGGTGCTCATCAACGGGGACCGCTTCGCGACGGCGACGTCAGGTTCACTCGGACAGCCGCCTCGGCTCAGCCGACCCTGGTCCCACGCTACCCTCTCGCGGCCCCGGCGGATCTCGAATCCGACGCGCCGCGTTGGCGACAACGATGGTCGCCACCGGTCACATCTCGTCGAGGGACTCGACTCGGCCCGCGCGGACTTCGGCGAGCCCCTCCTGCGCGCGATCGAATGCGCCCGGGATGGCATCGAGGAGGACGTGATCGTGGCCGCGTCCGGGTCGGCCTGATCGAGCGCCGTCGAGAGTAGCGAGCGCGCGAGCGTTCCCGCGTTCACATGGGTACGGTCCGCGAGGCTGTACAGCTTCGCAGCCTGCTCTTCGGCGAGGAGGACATTCACCCTTCGTGATCGCCGCTCTGCCATTGTCGTCCTCCTGCACACTCCGACACAGGTCGTGCAACGAGTGTACCGCCGCCTGCGTGGCCGTCGGATCGGTCTCGGCTTTCTCGCATCGACGCCGAAGATGGCGGACCTCGCGTCCTCCGATGACGTGCCTAGGGATTGATCGTGGTGATGGATCCGAAGACGAGGTCGGCAAGCGTGCAGCGCTCGGCAGGTTCGCACGACACCCGCAGCGTGAACGTCCGATCCCAGTCGAGGTCGAACTGGACGATGTGGGCCAACGCAAACGGCTCGTCGCTCGGCACGAACGACACCTCTTTGGCCGGCCGGCCGGCGACGACTCGAGAGAACGCGCGAAACCGCCTTTCGCCGCTGAGGCTGTCAAGGCGTTCGCCGAAGCGGCCAAGATCGTAGGCGATCCGATAGCCATGCCCTTCGAACCATCCCGCCATCGAGTCAACCTGAACCCCGGTTCCACGGCGAGCGTCCTCCGGGACTTCGAACGCGACGCCCCCGGGCAGCGCGACCCGTTGCCAATCCGCCGGCGTCGTCAACCCGCTCAGGCTCGTTTTGGCGTCTTCGCTTCGATCGAATTCAACGCCGATTTCGCGGTCACCACCTCCACAGTACCGGCTTCTACCCGGGCCTTGATCGCCACCGCCGCCACGCCTGGCCGGGAGCGCGCCTTGAGCTCGAGGGAGCCGTCGGCGCCCACCATGCCAACGTAGCTGATCGCACCGCTTTCCGGCCGGTGCAGGGTCAGTCGCGTGCCGTTACGCATGGGTGTCGAAAGCCCAATGGCCGACAGCGCATACGCGTTCTGGAACAAGCGCTTTCGAAACAGGACGCCGGCAACGGCTTTCTTGCTGGCCAATGGCGCGAAACCTCCATCGGCGGTCACCCTCGTCCACAACCAGACGAACGTGTTCGGCTCGCAATCGATCCGAAGTGCTCGTTCGGTTGTGAGATCGACGTCAAGGGGCTCCTCAGCCAGCGCCTCCATTGCCCTGGCCGACTCGTCCTTGCGAGCCTGCCGAGCCCCAATGGGCTGTGCTTTGCGGCGACCGAGTTCCTGCAGGCCGGTTCCTGCAGGCGCCTTGACGTCGTGACCCTCCAACCCGTAGCGGTAGGCCAGGAGCGTCTGGGCGAACCGCGCGCGGTCGCGGGCATACGACGGCGCGATTCGTTCGAGCCGTTCGACGACCGGCAGATGCTCTGCTGTTCCAATGCGTCCAAGGCCCATGGCCAATGTGGCGGCTGACGCCTTGTCAGCCTCCTCTGCCGCGGCGGCGAGGGCCACGCGGGCCGTGGAGCCGCCGATCCGATACAGGCCCAACGCGGCCATGTGACGGAACCGCGGCGCTTCCCGTTTGTCCGAGACGACCTCGAGGAGGACGTTCCGCGCTTCCTTTTCCGTGCGGCCCTGGAGGGCTGCCAGCGCCCGCATCTTCGCGACGCCGTTCAGCTCCGTTCCGGTGCGTACCACCTTGATCAGCTGCGCACGGGTGAGTCCTGGATCAGTCGTGGTCGTTGCCATCACGACCTCCTCAACAGCCCGGCTTGGTGAAGCAATGGTCACGCATGTTCGAACCCTGACTGCTCGTCAAGCTCCCACCGTTCGGGACCGTCCCGAACATCAGGTTTCCTGACGCGGTGCTGTGGCTCAGCCCGAGATAGTGGCCGGCCTCGTGGGCCAACACGAACCCTGTTGTGTTGGTGTCGCCCTCGATGGCCACGACAGAGCCGTCCATTCCCTTGGCATCCTTGTCGCACGGTCCGTCGACCCGCGACAGGCCGATCGTGTCAGTGGCATACGTCAGGACCCAGAAGATGTCGAGCGCCGAGTTCGGCACGGTCCAATCGTTGGTGAGCTCCTCGGCTTCATCATCGTTGTTGATGTTGTCCGCCCCGTCGGCCTGGGCGGTGCTGATGACCCAGTGTTCGATACGGCCCACGCCAAGGTTGACCTGCGCGTAGTTGTCCCTGGTGAACTGGAGCGCCGCGTCCATCTCGGCCAAGTCGTTGTTGGTGAACTGGTCACTCCCGACCCGGATGAAGTTCATGTGCGCATGTCGACCCTTGAGGCGCTGGATCTGGGTCGCGACCGAGACGTCGCTCGGAGCGCCGCGCATGAAGCCGAAGAAGTCACGGGACGTGGAGAAGCTACCCGTGATTCCGATGCATGCAGCGATGGAACTCAACGAGTCCATGCGTGTTACCCAGCCGCCGCGGCCGAGCTCGACTGGCCGCTGGCGCCTTCGAGCGCATCGAGCCGGCGTCGGAGAGCACCGTTCTCCGCTGCAAGCTCCTTGACCGCCTCGATGAGTGTGCCCACCACGCCACTGAGGTTGACTCCGCGATAGGCCTCGGGCCCTGCCGCTGTCTCCACGAGTTCGGGGGCGACAGCCTCCACTTCCTGGGCCACGACTCCCGCCGCTCTGCGCGGCGCGGTGCCTTCTATTCCGGCTTCCGCGTCCTTCCACGCGAACTCCACGCCGCGCAAGTCATTGACCTTTCGCAAGGCGCCCTGGATCGGCCGGATATCGGTCTTCAACCGGGCATCAGACGTCACGATGAAGTCGTTTGCCCGCACGTTCCCGACGACGTGCAGCTTGTCGGTCGGGTTGGTGGTCCCTACCCCGACGTTTCCTTCACCGCCAAACGGGTTGATGACGACCCGATTGCGACCGCTTGGCCCGGCGCTGTGGAGATACAGGTCATGGGTGTCGGACTGGACGTCGACCGAGCCACCGTCGGCGCGGAGATCGAGCTTCTTGCCGCGCTGCTCGAGCCGGACTCGGTTCCCCGTCACGTGCAGCTTTACCGCCGGGTTCGGGAGGCCTATCCCAACGTTTCCGTCCTGCTGGAGCGTCATGATCTCGCTGCTACCTGGATTGACCCCGTGGGAGATGCGCAGTCGTCCGATCGACCGCCTTGCGGGCCCATTGTCGATGTGGAACCACGCGAAGCCATCGGGTGGGAAGAAGGTGATCGATCCACCGGAGGTGTGGTCGAGTCCCGTCGCGATGCGCCCGAGGACATGGAGCTGCGTGCGCGGGTCCGCGAGGCCGACGCCCACCTTCCCGTCCCCCAGGACGCGGACCCGCTCGGTGCCATTGGTCTGCACGGAGAGCGGCTGTGCATTCGTGGTGCCAAGGAAGTCGCCGGCACCGGCCGCGTTGCCATCGAGTTGCCAATTAGCCATGACCTCTCCTCTCGCGGGCGAATCATCTGAATCGTACCCGCCAGGGCAAGCTCAACGGTCCGCTATCCCTTGCCGGCCCGTTGACTCGGTCATGACGCGGTCTGATCCGTCGACTGGTCCATGACGTAGACGCGGTCATCCCGCCCGGGTCCGTGTAGGTCGCAAGGAAGCCGCCGGGGATCTCCGAGGGCAATTCGAGCACGGTGAGCGCCCCCGGGCGGGCCGCATGGAAGGCCTCGACGCTGTCGACGACGAACAGTGGCCCGGCCGGGGCGCTTGGGTCGTTGGAATCGAGCATGAGTTTCACGTTGCTGCCCGCAACGCCACAGCAACGCCTGGCGAAGTTCGACGTTCGGGCTGACCTGGGTGTGGTCACATGTAGTGCATTCCACCTGATAAACTGACTACATGGAGATCGGGATCCGAGACCTCAAGGCGAAGCTCTCCGAGCACCTCGAACGAGTCAAGCGTGGCGAGGTCATCACGGTCACCAGTCGCGGGCGCCGAGTCGCCCAGATCGTGCCCGTGATCGGCCGGGACAACCTCGAGCGCGGGCTCGCGGAGGGTTGGATCACGCGCCAGACCGAGCGGGATCCCGATCCAGTCGTGCGTCAGCGGCCGATGCCCGGAACCC
>JBKKCW010000394.1:0-9240 GCA_046712485.1 Candidatus Limnocylindrales bacterium | reverse complement strand
ATGCGGATGTGGTCGCCGCCATAGCCCCCGAACGCGGTCCCGGGCAGCACGCAAACGCCGGCCTCGTGGAGGAGCCGGTCGCTCATCTCCGCGCCACCGAGTCCCGTTCCCGCGATCGAGGGGAAGGCATAGAACGCGCCGAGCGGTCGGCGGCACTCGAACCCATCGATCGCATTGAGGCCGTCGACGACCAGGTCGCGTCGGACGCGGAACTCGCGGACCATCGCCTCGACGTCGGTCTGCGGACCGGTCAGCGCCTCCACCGCGCCGAGCTGTGCGAAGGTGGGTGCGCAGCTCACCGTGTTGATGATCAGCTGGCTGTAGATCTCCCGGAGCGACGGCGGCACGACCGCGTAGCCGAGGCGCCAGCCGGTCATCGCGAAGGTCTTCGAGAACCCGTCGAGCACGATCGTCCGCTCGGCCATGCCGGGCAGCGAGGCGATCGAGACGTGCTCGGCGCCGTCGTACAGGATCCGACCGTAGATCTCGTCGGTCAGGACCCACAGATCGTGACGTGTGGCGAGCTCTGCGATCGCCTCGAGGTCGGCCCGGGTCAGGACGCCGCCTGTCGGGTTGGCGGGCGAGTTGAGCACGAGCACCCGCGTCCGCTGCGTCACCAGCGAGGCGAGCTCGTCGACGTCGAGCCGGAACTCGTTGGCCATCCGGATGGGGACGGGGACGGCCGTCGCGCCGACAAATCGGACGAGCGATTCGTAGATCGGATACCCGGGATCAGGGACGAGCACCTCATCCCCCGGATCGACGAGCCCCAGGATCGCGTAGAGCATCACGCCCTTGCCGCCGACGGTCACGAACACCTGCGACGGTTCGGCGGCGAACCCCTTGCGCTCGGATACATCCGCGGCGATCGCTTCGCGCAGGGCCGAGACACCGGCGAACGGCGCGTAGTGCGTCTCACCCGCGTCGAGGGCACGCTTGGCCGCCTCGCGGACGTGCGTCGGCGTGTCGAAATCGGGTTCGCCGATCTGGAGGAACAGGATCGAGCGGCCCTCGGCCTCGAGCGCCTTCGCGCGCATGGTCACCTCGAACGCGCTCTCGGTGCCGATCGTCGTCATCCGGGTCGCCGTACGCATCATCCAGATCCCCGCTACGGAAGCAGCTGGCGGATGGCGAACACGACGTTCGCGGGCCGCTCGGCGAGGCGACGCATGTACCAGGGGTACCAGTGTTCGCCATAGGCGATCAGCGCCTGGACGGTATAGCCCTCCGCCGCCAGCCGGCGCTGCTGGTCCTCGCGGATGCCATAGAGCATCTCGATCTCGAAGCCGTCTCGCCCGATCCCGGCCGCCGCCGCCTGCTCGGCGATCTGCTCGATCAAGATCACGTCGTGGGTGCCGAGACCAAGCCGGATCGGGCGTCCGCGGCCCTCCAGCAGAAACCCGACGGCGAGACCAAGGTAGCTGGCGTCGACGCTGCGCCGGCTCCTGTAGGCGATGGATTCCGGTTCGTCGTAGGCGCCCTTCACCAGCCGGATCGCCGGATCGAGCGGCCGCAGGCGTTCGATATCCGACGCCGTCCGCCGCAGATACGCCTGGAGGCAGATCCCGGTCCGCGGCTGCACGGCCCGAAGTCGCTCGTAGAGCTCGATCGTGGCCTCGACGTAGGAGCTTCCCTCCATGTCGATCCACAGGTATGAGCCGTTCGCCGCAGCGTGCTCGGCGATCCGGGCCAGGTGGCCGAAACAGACCTCCGGGTCCAGGTCCAACCCGAGTTGCGTTGGCTTGACCGACACCTCGCCCCGGATGCCCGCCGCCACGACCTTGTCGATCACCTCGACATAGTGGGCGGCGACCTCCTCCGCCTCGGCCAGGTTGGTGACGTTCTCACCCAGCCGCGTGTAGATCGTCCCGATCCCGACCGCCTGGAGTGGGACCGCGGCGCCAAGCGCATCGCCGAGCGTCGCGCCGGGCATGAATCGGCGCACGGCTCGCCGCATGAACCACATTCTTGGCAGGTGCTCCTTCAGCCAGCGGTTCCGGGCTGCCCACAGGATGACGCGCCGCAACGATTCCTCCTTCGGGACGGCTCACCAATGAAATCCGATGGTACGCGACGAGAGGGCTAGAATCGCGCCACATGACACGGTTCTACGACATCGACGGAGCCAACGCGGCGATCCCCGAGCTCGACGGGATCGTCGGGGTTCTCGGTGAGCAGCGCGCCGAGCTTGTGCGCCTGCGCGACGAGATCCTTGCCGCGGGCTCCGGCGGTGAAGGCGCCCCAACCGCCGTCACGGCGCCGACCGGAGCGGGCGAGGCGCCCATCTCGAACGACCTGCGGCTGATCCGGCTGCGGATGCAGGGGCTGATCGATCAGATGGCCGCGGGCGTCGCCCGGATCGACGCCCTGGGGCTGACGCTGCGCGACATCGAGCGGGGCCTCGTGGATTTCCCGGCCCTGGTCTCGGGTCGCCAGGTCTGGCTGTGCTGGAAGTTCGGCGAGACCGCGATCGGGTGGTGGCACGATCTGGACACCGGGTTCGACGGCCGACGTCCACTGGTCGAGCTGGAATGACGGCACGCTCCGTCGTCGTGGGACGCGACGGCCGCGCCAAGGCCTATCGGCCGCTGCCCGAAGTCGATCGTACCGCCGCCCTGGCCGCCGGGATCGGGGCCTATGAGCACGGTGATTTCTTCGAGGCGCACGAGCTGCTCGAGCCGGCCTGGATGGGCACCGATGTCGCCGCCGACCGAGCGCTCCTCCAGGGGTTGATCAAGCTCGCCGCGGCGTATGTCCACGGCGTTCGCGGCAATCCCGCGGGGATCGTCCGCAACCTGGCGGGGGCGCGTGCCAGACTCATCGAGGCCGACGAGGAACGCGCGGCGGCCGGCCTGCCGGCGCCCTGGCTGGACGTCCCCGCGCTTGTCGCGGCGATCGACCTCCGGCTCGACGATCTCGCGATCAACCCCGCGGACCCGACGCTCGGCCCACCCGAGCTACCCAGGCGTGCGGCATGAGCCAGCCCGGCCCCTTGCCGTCGGTCGACGTCGCCGAAGCCGATCGACGGCTCCGCGAGGATCCGGCGCATCCGATCCTGCTCGACGTGCGCGAGATGAACGAGTTCGTCGACGTGCGGGCACCGGGCGCCATGCTCCTCCCGACGTCGGTTCTGGCCGCGCGGATCGGCGAGGTGCCGACCGACCGACCGCTGTTCGTCGTGTGCCGCACCGGCGTCCGATCCGCTGCCGTGACGGGTTTCCTGGCGCGTTCCGGCCGGAACGACGTGTTCAACGTGACGGGCGGTATGGAGGCCTGGGAACGGGCCGGGTTGCCGATCCGCCGAGGCCCCATCGACCCCGACGAGGGCGACGCGCCAGCCGGTTAGCTATGATTTCGGTCGGCCGCTGCGGCTCGTCCGCGCGACGACGTTCCAGCCAAGCTGGTCTACGCGACGCACTTCGCCATTGCCAAGCCGATTCCTCCAGCCGGGCTGGACATTCGTGCCGTTTGACGAAGATTTCGGCACGGAGTTCCAGCCAGCCGAGAATCTGGCGCACAGGGCCGTCGTCTACACCAACCGGACTGGAATCGTGTCGAATGCGACCGTCTGGCGCGAAGCGGGCCTCGCGGACGCGTGGATTGGCCGCTCTCAGGCCACGGCCGACGCCCGAACCGTGGAACCTACCTGCGAAGGACTCGCCTGAGGATCTCGCGCGTCTGCGCTCGGTGGGCGAAGGCCCAACCGATCACGATCAGCAGGATGAAGTTGACCGTCCCGACGCCCGCGGCGTTGAGATAGCCGAGCTGCTGACCTACTTCCCCGCCGATCGTCAATCCCGGGACGGTCGCCCCGACGAGACCGAGCTGGAAGAACGGGCTCTGCGGGGCGATGTTTGCTCTCACACTCGACGTCAGCGGACCGGTGCTGGTGATCCCACCGACGAGCACCGCATTTGGCCCGCTGATGACCGAGGCCGCACCTTCGAGACCGGTGGGAAGGTCCATGACCGGAAGGTGCTTCCACTCCGCCAGGTTGCCCTCCGTGGTCGGCACCGCCCAGTAGACCTCGGGCTTCGATCCGGAGCCGTCATTGCCACCCGCCACGTAGAGCGCGCCATTCGCGCTCCAGCCCGCCGCATTCGTCCGGGCCACGGGCAGATTTGCGGTATCGCTGACGCCCCACTCGACGACCTTGCCTTCGTCTTCATTTTCGGGGAGGCCTTCCTCGGCCGGCTGACCAAAGGAGCCGCGCTGGACCGCGCCGACCGGGCCGTTCGCGTCGCTGCCGCCGAACACCCAGACGTAGTCCCCCACGACCATCGCCGTGGCATCGGACTGCGGTGTCGTCAGGGCCGCCTCATCGGTCCATTCGCCCAGCGCGCCCGCCTGGTCGAGCGTCGACTTCCACGTGGTGGCGACGGGCCCGTCTGCGTTCCGTCCCCCGATCAGCAGCAGCCCGTCCGTCGTGACAGCGCTGGCCGCCGCAGCGCGAGGCTCCGGGAGGGTGACGGCATCCGCTGCGGCCTGCCACTCGCCGAGCTCGCCCGTGACCGAGTCCGGGGTCAAGCTGAAGACAGTGTCGGTCGGGTTACCCTGCTCGTCGTAGCCGCCGATCACGTACACGCTGCCGGAAACGTACGCCACGCTCGCGTCCGCGCGCGGCTCGGGCAACGCCGGTCCGGTTGTCCAGGCGTCGAAGTTGCCCGTGCCAACGGTCTGAGCGACGAAGACATCGGCCTGGGCAGTCGAACCGTCCGTGCCGCCGATGTACAGGATCTTTGTGCCGACCTGGAGCACCGCGCCGTCGGTTCGTGCCTCCGGGAGCGCCAGCTGCTCGGGTGAGGGATGCCACGGCACGAGGGCGCCAACGGGCGCGGGGCATGGCAGCGTTTCGTTGGTCGGTGGGCAGAGGTTGATCGGCGACCAGGCGAGCACGCCGAGGTCGACGGTCCGGCCCACGGTCAGGTAGTAGGCGCGATCCGGCAGGTAGCCGAGCAGGAAGATGATGATGATCAGCCAGATAAAGGCCTTGACCGAGGCCCACGTCCAGCCGTCGGCGTCGAGCAGCCCGAACAGGGCGCGTCGCCGCCGTACGATCCCGCTTCCGAGCGCCTGCTGCGCCATCGTCCTCCTTCCTCATCCGCCACCCGGTCCGGGTGCCGGTCGATCATTCCGTGGTCAGGGTTCCCGTCATGTTGGGATGCACGGTGCAGATGAACGGGTAGTCGCCGACCGGCAACGCCTGGACCTGGTAATCACGCGTGTCAACGCCGGGGAAGACTTCACCTCTGAACACCTCGGCGCCAGCTGCGTCGTTGATCTGGACGTTGTGCGGGATGCCGTCGTCCTGGTTATCGAACACGATGACGAATGGCGTGTCGGCCGCCACGGTCACCTCCGTCGTCGTGAACGCGACGCCGGATGCCACGATCGATACCGACGTGCCCGGATCGCCCGACGCCGGCGGTGCGCCCGATGGCGCCGCTGAGGGCTCGCCCGAAGGCGCCGCTGAGGGTTCGCCGGACGGGGCGGCCGAGGGTTCGCCTGACGGGGCGGCCGACTCGCTGGCGAACTCGTCCGTCCAGCAAGCGGGGTACGGCGTCGCCCCCGCCTCGGGTACGTACGCCGGATCGACCCAGCCAGTGAAGGTCTTCACCTCTCCGGTGATCGGATCGATCTCCGGCTCGAACAAGGCCTCGTCACGGATCTTGTAGGTCTCCGTCGACGGGGCGCGGATAAACGCGATCAGGTCGTCGATCTGGACATAGTTGAGCGGTCCGGGCGGGCTTCCGGTGTCGGCCCAGACGGGCATCTGCGAGTTCGGATTGCCACACACATAGCGACCGCCGACCTCGAGCACGTTGCGCAGGTAGTTCTCGTTGAGATGCGCGAAGAGCTTGTCCTGCCGATTGAGAACGGGCCCGATGCCGCCTTCCCCGTTCTCGCCGTGGCACCGCGCGCAGTTAGCCTCGTAGATGTTGTAGCCACGTTCGACGGAGATGACCTGCTGCGATGCGGCCTCCGCGTCGAGACGTGGTTCGCTGATCCCGAGCGGCCCGAGCTCGTAGAACCAGTAGACGGCGATGAACAGCGCCACGACGACCGTGATCAGGAACCCGACCCAGCGCGCGTTGGAGGACTGGCGAACGACCTGGGCGGCGCGCTCGGGTGTCAGCTCGAACGCGCGTGCGGACGGCGGTGCTGTGAACCGTTCGACGGGGGCCGGCTCGGCCGGGGGGCGGGGGATCGGGAGGCGCTGCTCGGGCTCGCGTCCGGGCGTATCGGCCATCAGATGCAGCCTGTGGGCGTGCGCGGGGGGATCAGCCCGGGCTGGCCGAGCGCGACCGGGAGTGGCCCGAGCGTGATCTTGCCGGTGTTGATCGTGAGCACGCCCGCGCCATCGACCGTGATCGAGAACCTGTCCATGCCGCGGGGCGCCGGCCCGTACTGGGCGCCATCGGCCTTCACCCCGAGCCGGTCATAGCGCGACCCATGGCACGGACACTCCAGCCAGAAATTGCGGAGACACGCATTGGGCTTGCAGCCGAGATGCGGACAGCGCTGGTACATCGCCCGGACGTTGAGGGCGGTCCCGTCACCTGACTCGTCCTCCCCCGCCAGGAACCGCTGCTGGCCGGGATCGATCAACGCGACGAACGCGCGGGCGTCGGGGAAATACGCCGGGAAACCCTGGTCGATCGGGAGCGCCGAGTTCTGGAGCTTGACCGTCTCGAGGTCGCCGATCTCGATCGGTGCGCCAAACCCGCCTTTGAGGTTCGGCCACGCGAACGCGAGGGTCCCGGCCGTCACCTCGAGCAGCCACAACCCGATCCCCGTTCCCAGCGCGACACGCAGGAGCTGCCGGCGCGACAGGCCCTGGACCTGCTGCTTGCGCAACGACTTGATCGCCTCGGCGGTCAGGGCGGCCGGTTTGTCGATCGGTTGGACCTGGTAGTTGCTCATGGACGCTGGCTCCTTCGGGGAGCGGTCATAGGGCGAAATGCAGACCCGGCGTCGTCACGTACGGGATGACGAAGGTGTAGCCCGGTCCGCGGAAGAAGATCCCGACGAACGTCACGACCAACCCGAGGACGCAGAACATCGTGAACAGCATCACCGCGGTCTTGCGTTCGGAGGGCCGAGTCGCCAGGACGTTCTCGCGATCGATAAAGGGGATCAGCGCGGCCCCCACGAGCACGAACCCCGGGACGAGCACGCCGGCAACCGTCGGATGGAAGTAGGCCAGGAGCTCCTGAAGACCCAGGAAATACCACGGCGCCTTGGCCACGGCGGGCGTCACGTTGCCGTTGGCGAGCTCCTCGAGCGGCGCGTTGATGAACAGCCCCATGGCCAGGAGAAAGACGCTCATCACGCCAGCGGCCAGGAACTCGATCGAGAGCAGGTGCGGCCAGGTCATGACCGTGTCGTCGGGTTCCTTTTGGACGCGGACCACGGCGTCCTGCTTGACCAGGGCGAGCAGCCGGTACGGCCGCGCCGACATCGGCACGCGCTGCTTGTCGATCTCCGTCCGCCGGGTCGGGTCGACCGGCAGGACAACCCGCCCTTCGGTCGGCTGCTTCGTGTCGGTCATTGGCGCCACGCCGAGCCGCCTTGCGGCGCGCTAGGGCGATCCAGCGAAAGGCGGAGCTGAGCACGCGAGCGAGCACACCCAAGGTGCGTGAGCGAACGCGCGGAGGCGACAACGAATCGATGGGTCGTCATAGCGGGCCGCTGATCCCACCATCCTTGCGAATTCGCCAGAAGTGCACAGCAAGGAATATGGCCGCGATAAGCGGCAGAAAGATCACGTGACCCACATAGAACCTAAGCAACGTATTCTGGGCGACCTCGAGACCGCCCAGCAGGATCAGCTTGGTCGGCGTGTTGAACAGCGGCGCGTAGCCACCCATGTTCGTGCCGATCGTGATCGCCCAGTAGGCGATCTGGTCCCACGGCAGCAGGTAGCCGGTGAAGCTCAACATGATGGTCAGGAACAGCAGGACGACCCCGACAACCCAGTTGAACTCGCGCGGCGGCTTGTAGGCGCCGTGGTAGAAGACCCGCATCATGTGCAGGAAGACGAAGAACACCATCAGGTGCGCGGCCCAGCGGTGGATGTTGCGGCTGAGCAGGCCGAACGTCACCTGGCTCTGGATCTCGAGGATGTTGGTGTACGCCTGCGTGGCCGAGGGCACATAGAAGAACATCAGGTACACGCCGGTCACGGTCAGCACGAGGAACAGGAAGAACGACAACCCGCCCAGGCAGAACGTGTAGGCGAACTTGACCGCGTGCTGGCGAACCCGAACCGGGTGGATGTGCAGGAACACGTTGTTCATGACCGCGTACGCGCGCGAACGCTCGTCGCGAGGGTAGGGCTGCCGGAAGAGCGAGCGCCACACGACGCTGCGGCGCATCGCGTGATCCATTCGCTCGAGGAAACTCACCGGGTTCCTCCTGCCACGCCGGGGGTACCGGCCAGCTGCGCATCGCGGTACGACTCCTTGTAGAGCCGCCCGTCAGTCGAGATTTCCTGGAGTTCGAACCGTTCCATCGTAATGGCGTCGAACGGGCATCGCTTGACGCACAGGGCGCAGCGGATGCAGCGCTCCTCGTCGAGGATCATCGCCCCGCCCTGGTCCCAGCCGTAGGCCTCCTCGAGCTCTGGCAGCAAGCCCTCCGACTTGAGCTGGTTGATGTCGACCATATGGATGACGCCTTCGGGGCAGACGTCGGCGCACGCGCCGCACAGGACGCAGCGGAAGGGATCGAACCAGATGTTGAAGTTGCACATCAGGCAGCGGGTCGACTCCGCGACGGCGCCGTTGGCGTCGTAGCCGAGCTCGACCGGGGTATTGAAGTTGACGACGGGTTCCGTCGAGGGCATCCGCGCGGTCAGCGGGACCATCGGGATGTGCTGTCGCGGCAGGACGTCGTAGAACTCGGGCATGTCGTGGCGCCACGAACTGGTGATCTTGACGTTGGCGCTGACCGAGACATCGGTTCGCCCCGACAGGTAGCGGTCGATCGCGTAGGCGCACTTCTTGCCGTGTCCAGCCGCCTCGATCAGCGTCGTCGGACCGGTCACGAAGTCGCCACAGGCGAAGACGCCGCGGACGTTCGACGCATACGTCGCGGGATCGACCTTGACGCGGCCACGATTGATCTCGAACTTCGACTCGACCGGCAGGAACGTCAGGTCGGCGGCCTGCGATACGGCCGGGATCACGGTACGGGCGGGGATCTCGAACTCCGAGCCTTCGATCGGCACGGGCGACC
>JBKKCW010000393.1:0-12502 GCA_046712485.1 Candidatus Limnocylindrales bacterium | reverse complement strand
AATCGATCCAGGGCGCCGACGAGGCGAACGTCACGCCGACCAAGTTCAGCGGTGGCTCGCGTGTCATCCAGTACGGCCTGGTTTCGCTCCGCCAGATGGCCACGTTGTCGACGGTGTTCTACGTCCTGGCCGGGTTGATCGGTCTCCTGTTGCTGGCAACTCGCGGATCGACCGCATTGCTCGTGATCGGGGTCGTCGGCTTCATCGTGAGCATCGGATACACCGCGCCGCCGCTCAAGTTCGTGTACCGGGGCCTCGGCGAGATCGCGGTCGCGCTCGGGTTCGGGCCGTTCATGCTCGTCGGCGCGTACGTGGTCCAGACCCGTGGCGCGCTGTCGTGGGAGCCCTTCGCGGCCTCGATCCCGGTTGCCCTGCTGGTGGCCCTGATCCTCTATGTCAACGAGATCCCCGATCGGCGCGGCGACGCGCACGCTGGCAAGCGGACACTCCCCGTGCGGTTCTCGCGGCGCGCCGTGATCGCCGGCTACAACGTCGCCGCTGCCGGTGCGTATGTCACGCTCGTCGCGGGTGTCGTCCTCGGCCTGCTCCCGGTCCCGGCGTTGTTGATGCTGCTGACCATTCCGCTGGCACGGCAGGTTTCGCGCGGCCTCGAGCCCAACTACGACAACCCCTACGGCCTGATGGCCCTCATGGGCGTCAACGTCAAGCTGCACCTCATGGCCGGGCTGGCGTTGCTCGCCGGCTACGCGGTCGTGCTGATCGCCGGCGCGGTGGCACCGGGGGTCGATCTCTTCCTCGGCTAGGTCTCTTCCACGCTTCGGGCCGATACGTGGCGGTTGAGCCCCCGCCACGATCATCGCCGGATGGAAGTCGTCAGGTTCGGACTGGGGCTACGTGCCCTCCGTCTGCGTAGGCGGCTGACCCAGGACGAACTGGCTCGCCGAGCCGGCGTCTCCCGACCCGTCATCGGCCGCATGGAACGTGGTCAAGCTGATCGCGTTGCCATTCACACGCTTACCCGGATCGCCGCGGCACTAGGGGCTCGCATCGACCTGCGCCTTCTGTGGCAAGGCGAGGGTCTGGACCGGCTGCTGGACGCCGGTCACGCGCGCCTTGTCGAAGTTGTCGTATCGCTTCTGAACGCGAACGGCTGGGTGGCAGCGTCAGAGGTTTCGTTCAGCATCCGTGGTGAACGAGGATCGATCGACGTTCTGGCGTTTCATCTGAGCACGGCATCGCTGCTCGTCGTGGAGGTCAAGTCGGTGGTGCCGGATATCCAGGCGATGCTCGTGGCGCTCGATCGGAAGGGGCGGTTGGGTCGCGAAATCGCCCGCGATCGCGGTTGGGACGCCCGCTCCGTCACGCGTTTGTTGGTCCTGCCAAACGACCGAACCGCGCGGCGGCGCCTCGGGGCGCACGCGGCAACGATCGGAGCGACGTTGCCGGCCGGTACGGTCGAGGTCCGGAGGTGGCTGCGATTCCCGGTCGGGACCATTCACGGCGTCATGTTCGTGACAGATGGACCTCAGGCGAGCCCTCGTCACAGAGTGTCGACCGGACGACCGACCCCGCGCCGGAATTCACGCTCGCCGGGACCGCGAGAGGCTCCCCGATCGTGACCATGGGCCACGTGGAGAGCATTCGTCAAAGGACTCGTGACCAACGCTCGCCTGGAGGCCATGTGTCACGAGTCGGGCACGGCTAGGGGGCGGCACGGCTAGATCCCATAGGGTCTTGTCAAGCCCTGGACGGCCAGTCCGGGTCGAAGTCCTGACCGTTGCGCCAGACGCCCCAGACCAAGCTGAGGGCCTTGCGCATGCAGTGGCCGAGGGCATTCATCTTGCTCTTGCCGGATGCCCGCTTGCGCGCGTAATGGGTGGCGATGACCGGGTTGTGCTGGACGCCGACGATGGCCATCCGATAGGCGGCCGCGCGAAGGTGGCTGTTGCCGGCCTTGCTCATGTGCCAGGCAGTCTCGGGGTTGGCGCCCTTCCGACCCGAGCTGCGCTCGGCGGGATGGACACCGGCGTACGCCAAGAGCTGGTCGAAGTCGCTGAACCGGCCGATGTCGCCGATCTCCGCGAGGAGCGTCGCCGCGATCGACGGGCCGACGCCCGGGATCGTCTGGAGGCGGCCGGCCGTCGCGCCCTCGAGGAGCCCCGCGACCCGCCGATCGGCGGCCTCGATCTGGCGTTCGAGCAGGTCGAACTGGTCGAGCAGCAGGCCGACCTCGAAGGCCACCTCGGCCTCGAGCTCGGGCACGGCGATCGTGTCCGCCGCGGCGGCCTGGAGCCGCTCCGCCTTCGCCGTCCCCAACCGACGATGGCCGGGTCCGGCATTGGCGTTGGCCAGGGTCGACGTTCGCCGCCGGGTCGCGGCCCGCGCCGTCGGGGCGATCCGCAGGGTCTCCCGGGCCGTCCGGCAGGTCGGATCGTCGAACAGATCGCCGAGTTCCGGGAAGCCGAGATCGACGAGGCGGATCAGGCGCTGGCAGATCCTGGCCTGCTCGGTCACGAGGGTCATCGCGAAGCGGGCGGCCTGGCGCAGCTCGGCGCCGGCGAGCGGGTCGCGGGCTGGTGGGGCGTCGCGCATGGCCATCTCGGCGAGGCTCCGGGCGTCGGCCGGGTCGGACTTCGTCCGGGCGAGCCGGCTCTTGGCAAAGTACTTCGCCGCGAGCGGATTGACCACGGCGACCGAAAGCTCACGCCGGCGGAGGTGGGCGGCGAGGGGCATCCAGTAATGCCCCGACGACTCCATCGTCACGAGCGTCACGTCCTCCGCCTGCCGGTCGAGCCAGGCGTCGAGGGCGGCAAAGCCCGCTCGGTCCTGGCTCACCCGCAGGATCTCCCGGTCGGCCCGAGTCTGCCCAGCCCGACAGCGGGCCACGGCGTGGCTCCGTCCCCCGATGTCGATCCCGATCGTCGTCATCCGGGCACTCTCCTTCCGCGGACCCCAGGGGTGCCCGCTCGCTCCGGTCGACGTCAGCTGATCTATCCGATCATCGGTCGAGCCGACGGATCCCGATCACCGTTCACGGCCGGAGGTCGGGGGCCGGAAACTAGCCGCAACGGTCATCTGCCGGATAGCATCGCGCCGGTCTCCCCGTGGAGGTCGACACCATCATTGACCTCCACAGGGATCTATATCAGCATCGTTCCGATGACGGGACGGGCATCGTTCGCGCGCAACGATCCGGGATACTCCCTGCCGATCTTCGATCGGATCGCGCCGGCGCCGTCGTCCGTCCTGCTTGCTGCGCGGATCGAGCTTCACAGCGGCCCGGGAGACGTCGTCGCCGACCTGTTTGGACGTGGCGGCTGGGTCGCCCGGGCGGCCGTCGACCAGCAGCGCCGCGGGTTTTCGCTCGAATCGAGCCCCCTGACCCGGATGCTCGCCGAGGTCGTCCTGCGGCCGCCCGACGTCCGCCACCTGGACGCCGCATTCCAGGGCATGGCGGCCTCGCCGCGTGGCGACACGAGCCTGAAGATGTCTGTCGGCGACCTCTTCGCGACACGTTGCGCGACGTGTGCGCGGACGCTCGTCGCGGACGAGATCGTGTGGGCCGCCGAGGAGGTCGATGGCGAGCCGGGTCCGACCCGCGCGCAGCCGATCGCCCGCCATTACCGCTGCACCGTGTGCCGGGACCAGCGCGGCGGGTCGGAGCACCGCCAGGCGCCGCTCGACCCGGACGATCTCGTCCGGGCCATGATCGATCCAGGAGCCGGGGCCATGCGCGCCATGCTCCGGGCGCGATTCCCCGACGTCGCCGGCGCCGCGGACCTCCCGGACGAGCTGCTCGATCTCCACACACCGCGACAGCTCGTCGGCCTCGGGGCGATCCTCGGGCGGATCGAAGGCGATCTGCGCGCCGCCCCCGTGCTCGCCGCCCTCCGGCTGGCGTTGCTGCACGCCATCCTTCCGTCCAGCCGGCTCGCAACGCAGGCGGGTCGGGCTGCCACCCTCCGAGTGGCCGGTGGTCACGTTCGCCAGTCCAGCGCGGCCCAATGGCGCGAGCGCAATCCCTGGCTCGCCTTCGAGGACGCGTTCCGGAGCGTTCGCGGGTTCATCCAGCGGCTCGATGGCGGCGCCCTCGGCCCCGTGCAGGCGCGGCTCGGCGAAGACCTGCGGAGCCTGGGGGAGGGCACGGCGACGGCGGTGCTTGGCCTCGCCGGGCCATCCGGTCTTCTGGCACTGCGCGACGAGCCGGCCGGCTATGGCCGGATCGCCGTGTCGCCGCGGATCCGGCTGGTGCTCGGTCAGCCGCCGATGCGCCCCAACCTGGAACGACTCGCGGCGATGTATCACGGAACGTCATGGGTGCTCGGACGGGAGGCGGCCGGGCTCCTGCCGATCGATGCCCTCGCGGCGTCCTCGCTGCGACCACCGTGGAGCTGGCAGGCGGCGTCCATCGGGCACGCGCTCGAGGCGGTCGAACCCGCGATGGCTCGAGATGGGCGAGTCGTCCAGCTCGTCGATGGGGGGGCCGAAGCCGTGGTGGCTGCGGTCCTCGGCGGTGCGACCGCCGGCTTTCGGGTCATCAGCGCCCGACTGGCCGATCCCGACGACGATGCGGCCGGCATCGTGGAGCTGCTTCCGCCGGGAGCGGTCCTGCCGCCTGGCCCAAGGACGCGGGCGAACGTCGGTCTCGAGCCGACGCCGGGCGGCGCGGGCGACCCGGACCTGGTCCCTGGCCGCGGTCTCTTTGCGCCCCCGGAGCGGTTCGACCAACGGCCATTCTCGGTCACCGATGCCGCCCGCACCGTGACCGAGACCACGGTGGAGACACTCCGGGCCAGGGGCGAGCCGGCGCGCTACGAACGGATTCTCGGTGAGGTGCTCGTTGGGCTCGACCGCGCTGGTCAGCTTCGGCGCCTGGCCGCGGCGACTGTCCCCGATGGCGGAGCCGCAGGCAGCGAGCGGCGCATCGACGGATCGACGGAGACCAGCGACCACAATGCGGCCGAGGACGGGACCCTCCGAGGTGGGCATGGTTCGCCGGCGCGACTCCGTCGTGCCGCATCAGATCGCGATGCGTTGCCCGATCCCGTGGACGGCCTGCTCGTGCTGATCCGCGACGAGCTGACACGACCGACCCAGCGGCGACTCGCCGAGATCGAGCCCGGTCGCTGGTGGCTGGCCGATCGCGACGACATCGCTGCGGCCGCGGTCCCACTCGCCGATCGCGTCGAGTGGGCAGTCTTCAGCCTTCTCTCGACGGCCGGCCCGATAGCCGAAACGGCGTTCTACGAACGGATCGCGGCCCTGTTCACCGGTCATGACCTGCCGGACGAGGGCCTGGTACGCGCGTGTCTCGACAGCTATCGCAGCCTCGCCAGCACGCCCGAGGGGCTGATCACCGGTGACGACCTCCTTCGCCGCAGCCAGGAGCACACGGATCTGCTCGCGACGATCACCGACGCAGGTCACCGGCTCGGCATGCGGGTCTGGATCGGGCGTCGCGAGCAGACGCGCCGGACCCGTGAGGGCCTCCTGGTGGATCGGCTCGACGAGCGCGAGCGCCGAGCCTACCTGGGCGGGATCAGCCGCGCCTCGGAGGATCTCGCGGAGGTGGATGGCATCTGGTACATCCGCGGCAAGGTTGCGTTCCTCTTCGAGGTGGAATGGACGGCGATGCTCGGTGAGCCCCTGCTTCGCCGGCACGCCCGGATCCCACCCGACGATGCCCTCATCCGGTTCCTTGTCGTCGCACCCGAACGGGTCGAGCTCGTCCGCTACAAGCTGGAACGCTCGCCCCTGCTCCGGGCCGCCCTGGCGGAGGGCAACTGGCACGTCATCAAGTCGGACCACCTCCGGACCTTCCTGGCTCGCGATCCGCTCGAACTCGACGACCTCGAACCGTATCTCGGCCTCGATCCGCTGATCGAGCGGAGCGGCGAGCAGCTCCCGCTGTTCGGCGGCTGACGGCGCGCGGCGGCTGACGGCGCGCGGCGGTAGGCTACCCGCGATCCCTCGCGCTCAATCCGACGACGGTCACGACCGACAGCATCTCGCCGCGTCGCGGCCACAACAGGAGACCCAATAGCGTGACCTCCAAACAGGCGGCGCCGAGCCCCGTCGACGAGCTCGCCGAGCGGTTCTGGGACGCGATCCTCGAGCTCAACCCAACGACGGCCACGTTCTACGGGGACGATCGTTTCGCCGATCGCCTGGAGGACCCTGGGCCCAAGGGTCGGGCCCGCAGCCGGGCGCTCATGGAACGTACGGCCGCCGAGGTGGCGGCGATCGCCCCGGACACCCTCGGGACCGAGGAGCGGATCACCCGCGACATGCTCGCCGTGGTCGCCGACCTCCAAATCGAGGAGGACGACCAGGCGCTCTACCAGCTCCGCGTCGTCGACCAGATGAGCGGGCCTCAGCAGCTGCTGCCGCAGCTCACCCAGTTCCAGCCGGCGGACGAGCCGGAGCGTCTGGAGGCGTTCATTGCGCGGCTCCACGCGTACCCGGCGTTCATGGCCGCCAACGTAGACATCCTGCGCGAGGGTCTGGCATCCGGGCTGACCGCGCCGCGGACCGTCGCTGAGCGAACGATCGCGCAGCTCGAGCGAATGCTGGAGGTCCCGATCGAGTCCGCGATCGTGCCCGCGATGGTCAAGGTCGCCGATGAGGCGGACCGCGAACGGATCCGTGAGATCGTGCGCGACGAGGTCTATCCGGCGGACGCGGCGTTCTACGAGATGCTCAAGGGCGACTACCTGGCTGCGACCCGCGAGGACCCCGGGTTGTGGTCCGCGCCCAACGGCGAGCAGTTGTACCGCACCGCCATCCGCAGCTGGACGACGCTCGATCTCGACCCCGAAGAGGTCCACCAGATCGGCCTCCGGGAGCTCGACTCGATCGAGGCGGAGCGCCGCGAGATCGCCGTAGCGACTGGACATGGCGGTGACACGGCGGCCTATCGCGCGGCCCTGGCCGCAGACCCCGACAACATCCCCAGGACAAAGGACGAACTGGTGGCCCGGGCGGGCGAATACATCCATCGGGCCATGGCCGCGGCGCCACGCTACTTCGGCGTGCTGCCGCGAGCGCTGTGCGAGGTGCGGGCCGTGGAGGAGTTCAAGGAGAAGGACGTCCCGTTCGCCTACTACTACCCGCCGGCCCCTGACGGATCTCGCCCCGGCATCTACTACGCCAACGGCTACGACCTCCCGACCCGCAAGTTCTCGACCCTGGCCACGACGACCTACCACGAGGCCGCGCCCGGCCACCATTTCCAGCTCAGCCTCGAGATGGAGAACCCGAATCTCAATACCTTCCGGCGCCTGGGGGCGCGGATGGTCGGTGGCGCATACGTGGAGGGCTGGGGCCTGTACAGCGAGCGTCTGGCCGACGAGATGGGCCTCTTCCACACGGAGGCGGAGCGGTTCGGAATGCTCGACGCGCAGGCGTGGCGCGCCGCACGGCTCGTGGTCGATACCGGCCTGCACGCCCTCCGCTGGCCGCGCCAGCGCTCGATCGACTTCCTCCGGACCGCCGGATTGACCGACACGGACGCAGCCATCGAGACCGATCGCTACATCTCGTGGCCGGGTCAAGCGCTCACGTACATGACCGGCCAGCTCGAGATCCAGCGCCTTCGCGCGGAGCTGGCGGCACGAGATGGCTCGCGGTTCGACCTGCGCGCGTTCCACGATGCGCTGCTCGGGCACGGATCGCTGCCGCTTGCCACCCTGACCCGCGAGCTGCCGAACTGGGTGGCCGCGCCCGTCTGATCGCCTTGTGGTGCCAGGGCGCACCATCCGCTTGCCCTCGGTTGGCGGGCGGCGCACCATACCCGTTCTCAGCCAACTGCATCGGACCACACCGCCGAATGGGAAGGTAAGGAGGCGCCACACATGCCCAGCCCTCGAGCCGCGCGCGCACGCCGCGGTCTGGCGGCACTGACCGCACTTGCGCTCCTGGCAACCATCTCCGGGTCGACCGTGGCCGCACCCGGCGGCCAGGGCAAAGCCGGGTTTCGGACGTCAATCCAGGCGATGGTCGTGGCGGGCGACGATGCCCCAGCCGGAACGGTCATCGACCCGCTTGTCACGGTCGGCGACGAGATCGACGACGGCTTCGTCTTCGACTCGATCCCTGATGGGATCAGCCTCATCCGCCACGGCAAGGGGACCGTGGAACTCTTCGTCAATCACGAGACGTCCCTGGTGCCATTCCCGATCGTGACCAACACCGATGGGTCGGTCACCCGATTCGACGACTTCACCAACTCCCACGTCGATCGGCTCGTCCTGAACCAGAAGTCTGCGGGCGTGGTCGAGGCCAGCGACGCGATCCCGAGCGATGCCAACTACCAGCGCTTCTGCTCGAACTTCCTGGCCGGCCCCGAGCACGGCTTCGATCGTCGGATCCTCTTCACGAACGAGGAAGCGACCGATGTCGTGAACCGTGTCGGCCTGGCGTGGCCGGCTCCGTCGACCTTTGGCTCGCAGCCGGAGCAGGCCGGCGTCGTCGTCGCGCTCGACGTCGAGACCGGCGAATACAAGACGATCTACGGGATGGGCCGGCACAACCATGAGAACAGCGTCGCCATCCCGGGCTACGACGACCTGGTCATCCTCTCCGGCGATGACACCTTCAGTGCGCCGGCCTCGCAGCTGTACAGCTATATCGCGCCGGACACGGACGCGGTCTGGAACGACACGGGCGATCTGTGGGCCTTTGTCTCGGACGATCCTGCGATCAACGACTACGGTGACCTGAGCCTCGGGATGTCTGTTCCGGGGTCCTTCATCAAGGTTCCCAGGGACATCGCGACCGGTCTGTCCACACCGACGACGGCGCAGACCGTTCTGGAAAACTGGTCGAATGCCAACAACGTGTTCCAATTCATCCGCGTCGAGGACATCGCCTACGACCGGAACGACCCCAAGGTCGTGTACTTCGCCGATACCGGTGAGCCACGGGCGATCGCGGATCCGGCGACCGGCCGGCTCCGCCGCGGACCGTCCGGCACGATGGGTCCCTATCCCAACGGCAGGATCTTCAAGATGGTCCTGGACGAAGAGGATCCAACCCAGGTCACGAGTCTGTCCGTCCTGATCGATGCCGATCCGGCCGGACCAGGGGTGCCCGGCGTCATGCACCAGCCGGACAACCTGGAGACCACCGCTGACAGCCTCCTCATCCAGGAGGACCCGGGCAGCCACAACCAGTTCGCGCTCACCAACCCGAACGGGGTTGGCGCCCGTGTCTGGCGGTACGACCTCAGCAGCGGCACCCTCGACGCCGTGCTCGAGGTCGACCAGTCGCTCGACGAGGCCGTTGGTTACGACGTCGATACCGGCGGCGCGGCTCGCCTCGGTGCCTGGGAATCGAGCGGGATCATCGACGCCTCCTCGATCTGGGGAGACGACTGGTTCCTCCTCGACGTCCAGGCAGGCAGCCTCATTCTCGAGTCGACCGCCGGGAACCTCGGCGGGATCGCGGTGCAGTTCGAACGCGAGGGCGGACAGCTGCTCAGGGTGAAGATCCCGGGTTCCTGACCCTCGACAGTCTCCGTACCGAGACCCCGGCCCAGGTGGCCGGGGTCTCTGGTGTGGGCGGAGCGCAACCTGCCCATCCGACGCATTTCGTGCCTTCCCGTCAACGACGTGACGAGATTCGTCACCGTTTGGCTGTAGACGACCGAGACTCGCGTTGACGACCCGATTGGCGCTATGGCACGATGCGCTGACACGCGTCCCACTGGACGCAACCAGGGTCCCTCAATGCGGGACCGGCCACATCCCCCGATCGAGGTAGCCATGGCCGCCAAACCCGCTGCCAGCCCTGTCCCCGCGGTCCGGCGAGATCGACAGGCCGCGCTCTATCAGCAGGCCCTGAAAACGCTGCCCGGTGGCACGAACTCGAATTTTCGAGCGTGGGGCGACGACACGGTCTACGTCGATCGGGGCAAGGGCGGCCGGGTGTGGGACATCGATGGCAACGAGTTCATCGATCTCCGGATGGGCTATGGCCCGGTGATCCTCGGTCATGGGGACGACCGGGTGGACGACTATGTCAACGAGCGGATGCGTCGTGGGGTCAGCTTCTCGCTGACGAGCGAGGACGAGGTTCGGGCGATGGAGCTCGTCAAGGAATTGACGGGCTGGGTGGACCAGGCACGCATGACGGTGTCCGGGACCGAGGCGACGATGCATGCCATGCGCATCGCGCGTGCCTACACCGGTCGCGATAAGATCGTGAAGTTCGAGGGCCAATACCACGGCGTCCACGACTACGCCCTGATCAGCGTGTCGCCAAACGACATGTCCGAGCTCGGCGACGCGGACAACCCTGTTCGGCTGGCTTGGGGCCGCGGGATCCCGGGCCCGGTGGCCGACACGATCATCCCGGCCCGCTACAACAACATCGATTTCCTCCGCCGGTTGTTCGAACGCGAGGGCGACCAGATCGCCGCGATCATCGTGGAACCGGTCCTGGGCAATGCCCAGGCGATCATGCCCAAGCCAGGCTTCCACCAGGCAATGCGGGCCCTGACGGAGGAGTTCGGGATCCTGCTCATCTTCGACGAGGTCAAGACCGGGTTCCGGCTTGCCCGTGGCGGAGCCGCCGAGTTCTTCGGGATCAAGCCCGATCTCGCGACCTACGCCAAGGCCATGGGCAACGGATACCCGGCGGCAGCATTCGGTGGCCGGGCGGAGGTCATGGCCATGCTGCCCGACCATGTCAGTCACGGCGGCACGTATGCGGGCAACCGGGTCGCGGCCGCGGCTGCGGTTCGGACGCTCGAGATCCTGCGCGACAGCGAAGCGCTCGACGTGGTCCACGCCATCGGTCGACGGATGCAGGACGGACTGCGCGAGATCCTCAATCCGACCGGGCTGCCGTACGTCTTCACGGGGCACCCCTCGATGTTCGGGATCATGTTCACCGACACCGAGCCATCCGAATACCGGGACTGGGCCAACACCGACCACGAGCTCTACGACGCGATCACCCTCGAGATGATGCGCCGCGGCGCGATGCCGGAGCCCGATTCGCGTGAGCCCTGGTTCATCTGCGAGGCCCATGCGGAAGGCGACATCGTCGACCAGGTGCTGACGATCTTCAGCGACTCGCTCGACGCGGCACTCGAGGCGCGCACCCACGGCGAGGTCGCGGCCCCTGGATCGGGTGCCATGAGCCACCCGACCGCCGGATGAACGGCCCCGGCGGGATGGTCCTCGATGGCAACGCGGTTCGCTCGGTGGACCGCGCGGCGGCGCTCCTGCTCGCCCTCGGCGAGAGCCAGGGCGAGGCCGGCGTGACCGAGCTCGCGCGTCGCCTCGGCCTCCACAAGTCGACCGCCTCGCGCCTGCTTGCGACGCTCCAGAAGCGTGGCCTCGTCGAGCAGGACGATGAAACCGGGAAGTACCGGCTGGGGCTCGTCGTCATCCGGCTTGCCGAGCGGGCAGAACGGACGCTCGACTTGCGCGGGATCGCCCTGCCCGAGCTCGAGCGATTGGCTCGGCTGACCCACGAGACGACTGGCCTGGGGATCCTCGAGGGCGACTCGCTGCTCGCCGTCGCCCAGGTGGACGGGCCCAACCTCATCGCCGTGGGCGACTGGACCGGTCGGGCGACGCCCCTCCACTGCGTCGCCTCGGGCAAGGTGCTGCTGTCCTCGCTCGCCGAACGCGAGGTGCTCCGGTTCGTCCGGCGCGGTCTCGTGGCCTATACGGAACGCACGATCGTCGAGCTCGAGCCGCTGCTCGAGGAGCTAGCCCGCATCCGGCGGCGCGGGTACGCGACGGCGATTGGCGAGTACGAGCTGGGCCTCAACGCGGTCGCGGCGCCGGTCCATGACGCGCGCGGCAACGTGATCGCCGCGGTCGACATCTGGGGACCCGCCTTTCGCGTGACGCCACGCCGGGTCCCGGAGCTCGCCGCCCAGGCACGGGAGGCCGCAGCCGCGATCTCGGTGCGTCTGGGTGGGACCGGCATCGAGCGGGAACCGGTCCGGGTTCCGGCACCAGCGAGCGCCACCGCCTGAGTCTGCCGCCCCGCCCCGCGCAGGCCCGCTGCCCCACACGGCACAGACACCGCTCAACCGCTCCGCCCGCGACGGGCACGGTAGGCTTTGCCCATGCCTGATTTCGCCGAGGAGCCGTGGAGTGCGGCGCTCTCGACCCTGCGCGACGAGTTCGTCCCGATCGGCCTGATCGTGGTGATCGCGTATCTGGCGATCCGTCTGACCCGGGTGCTCGTCCATGGGATCGTCAAGACGCTGCTCGACCGCGAGGCGGCTGAGGGCACGGCGCAGGAGCTGAGCGCCGTCGAGCTCAAGAAGCGGATGGATACGCTCGACGCGCTCGGCGGCCGGACGCTCCAGGCGTTCATCGTGATGATCGCCGGGCTGATGTTGCTCGGCGAGGTCGGTCTCGACATCGGTCCTGCGATCGCGGGTCTCGGCGTGGTCGGCATCGCGGTCGGGTTCGGGGCGCAGAGTCTCGTCAAGGACTACCTCAACGGAGCGCTGATCCTGATCGAGAACCAGTTCGGCAAGGGGGACGTCATCAGGGCCGCAGGCGTCGACGGG
>JBKKCW010000392.1:0-7293 GCA_046712485.1 Candidatus Limnocylindrales bacterium | reverse complement strand
GTCCAGGCCCATCTCCTCGGCCGCCGGCTTGACCCGGATCCCGAGCAGGAGGTCCACCACCTTGACGATGACGACCGTCGCGACGACCGCTTAGCAGATCGTGGCGCCGACCGCGATGAGCTGGTTGACCAGCTGCTGCGGGTTCCCCTCGAGGAGGCCCGTGTAGGCCGGCTGGATGGCCGCCGTGGCGAAGACACCGGTCGCGAGCGCACCGAGGGTGCCGCCCACGCCATGGACGGCGAAGACATCGAGCGCGTCGTCGACCTTGAGCCGCTCGCGGAGGAGCGTGGCGCTGAAGCACAGACCGCCAGCGGCCAGACCGATGATCAGCGCCCCGCCGACGCTCACGAACCCGGATGCCGGGGTGATCGCGACGAGACCGGCGACGGCGCCGCAGGCGGCACCGACGACGCTGACCTTCCCGTTGCGGAGATAGCTGGCCAGGACCCACGTGATCGTCGCGGCGGCGGCCGCGGTGTTGGTGACGATGAACGCGCTGGCGGCGAGACCGTTGGCGGCAACCGCGGAGCCGGCGTTGAACCCGAACCACCCGAACCACAGGAGACCCGCGCCGAGAACGGTCATCGGCACGTCGTGCGGTTCCATCCGGTCGCCGTTGGTGACGCGCTTGCCGATGACGAGCGCGACGATCAAGGCGGAGACGCCCGAGCTGACGTGGACAACCGTGCCACCGGCAAAGTCGAGCGCGCCGAGCTTGAACAGCCATCCTTCAGGCGACCAGACCCAGTGTGCCAACGGGGAATAGACGAGGATGGACCAGAGGATCGTGAACAGGACGAAGGCGCCGAACCGCTTGCGTTCAGCGAAGGCGCCGGTGATGAGCGCGGGCGTGATCGCCGCAAACATCAGCTGAAACGCCGCGAAGAGCACGAACGGCACGGTCGTCGCGTAGACGGTGCTCGGCTCGAGACCGACACCGTTGAACATGGCGAAGTCGAGACCGCCGATCAGGCCAAGACCGTTGACGTCGGGGCCGAATGCGAGGGTGAACCCGACGACGACCCAGACGACGCTGACAATGGCCAGGCCGAAGAAGCTGTGCATCACCGTCGACAGGACGTTCTTCCTGCGGACGAGGCCGCCATAGAAGAAGGCGAGACCCGGGAGCATGATCATGACCAGGGCCGTCGACATGAGCAGCCAGGCGGTATCTCCGGTGTCCATTCGCTCTCTCCGTCCTTCGTGACCTGGCCCGAGGCACGTGCGGGCACGGATGAAGGCTAGGGAGCGATCCGGGGACAGTCGGCCCCGTGGCAGGACCGACAAGGATTCGGTTGGGTAGCGGTCGCACGTGAACCGGCTCCCAACGTTGCGCTTGTGGGTCGACGCGATCAGGCCGATACTTGGCGAATGTTGTCTGGCTTGCTCCGTTTTGTGCTCTTTCGCCTCCTGCCGGCTCGGCTGATCCCGATCCTGACCGTCATCGAGGCGATCCGGTTCATCCGGCGCTTCCGGCGGGTGCGCCGAGGCTGATCCAGCCTGGCATCACCGGCGGCGTTCGGTCGGTCGTTGTGCACGATCGACCGGATCGGCGCAGGATTCGCCCATGACTCGCTTCAAGACACGCGCCGGGACGCTTGGCCGCGTCGCCCTGGTGTCGTTCCTGGTCGGTGCGTGGGGCGCCGGCGCGCCGGCGGCCAGCGCGGCCACGCTCGCCTTGGACGGCGTGGGCGGATCGCCCGACCCGGCGGCCCTGTCCGCCTGGAACGGGGGCGTCAACCTCTATCGCGACGGTGTCTTCACAACCCAGAAGAGCTGGCTGTGGTGTACGGCAGCGGGCATCCAGATCGTGCGCAATATCGTTCGCGATCAGGAGGACCACAGCGCCGCGGCGCAGCGCAAGTACTTCACCTGGATGCGGACCCGGAACAGATACACCCTGCCGGTATCGGCCGGGGTGGATCCACAGGGGTGGACAGCTGGCTTCCGTCAGTACATCGACGATCGCTACCGGCTCGTCAGCAGCACCACGTTCGACAACGCGCTGCGGTCCGCCGTCAAGCGGCTTCGACAGACCAACCTGCCGGTTGCCCTCCTGGTTGCGCACGGCAACCACGGCTGGATCCTGACCGGCTTCACGGCCACGGCAGATCCGGCTGCGACGGCGTCATTCAAGGTGACGAGCGTGCGCATCGTCGGACCACTGTTCGGCCTCCAGAGCAGGAACGGCTACGACATGCCGCCCAACACGAGGCTCACACCGACGCAGCTGAAGCGCTACTTCACCCGGTGGTGGTACGAACCAAAACGGATGATGTGGGACGGCCGCTTCATCTCGATCCAGCCGGTCCCGGAGGCGTAGCGCGGTAGCTGGAGCGGTCCGGCGAAAGATCACCGCCGGGGGAACGATGACTGTCATCGGACCGCCCTGGCCGAGACGATACCGGCCGTGCAACGCCAACCCGCGTCCGCGGGCGGACACGTAACCTGTCATCTACACGACACGCAACGTCGCATTGCTGGCACCGGAACAAGGGCCGAGGCGCGTACGATCGTGGCTCCCGTGACAGACATCGACGCCGATAACCTTCGCAACCTCATCGATCGTCTGGATACCCTCGCATCTCGACGACTGGCATCCCGTCCACGCTCATCGCCGGCCGCGACCAGGGCAACCCAGCTGGCGGATCACGTTGCCGGGCATCTCCGCGTTCGGGTCAACAGCCTCGACGCGCCGCTGCTTGTCCTGATCGTCGGTCCGACCGGCGCCGGCAAGAGCACGGTCCTCAACACGCTGGCCGGATGGCCTGCCAGCCAGGTTGGCGTGCTCCGCCCGACCACTCGCTCCGCGGTCCTGCTCGTCCACCCGGGCGATCGCGACGCCTTGCTGCAGGGGACGCTCGCGGGCTTCGCGGGCGGCCAGATTCGAGTGGTCGAAGCGAGCAGCGTCGAGCGGGGCGTCGCACTCGTGGATGCGCCGGATATCGATTCGATCGAGCACGCCAACCGGGAGCTGGCCGATCGTCTCGTCGAGGCGGCCGATCTCGGGATCTTCGTCACGACGGCCACGCGGTACGCCGATCGAGCCGCCTGGTCCGTCCTCGAGCGGATCCGGCAGCGCGGGCTCCCCCTGATCGTGATCGTCAACCGGATGCCACCGGGCGCATCGGATCAGCAGGGAGTCCTGGGGGACGTGGCCCGCTTGCTCTCCGAAGGCGACCTGGCCGGAGCGCTGGAAAGCGGTCACCTGATCGGGGCATCCCCCGAAGGAACCGGCGGGTCCAGGCCGGAGACGCTCGGCATCATCGAAGGCGACATCGAGTCGCACGGCGAGATGCTCCGGGGGGCCGCCATTGCCCCGATCGAGCGCCGGATCGCGCACCTCCGCGGCGACCGGAACGCGCGAGTCGCCCTCGCTGCCCGGGCGTTGGCGGGATCGCTGGCCGGCCTCGGCGACCTGCTGGAGGCAATCGCTGACGATGCGCACCACGAGGCGATCGACGTCGAGGCCCTGCGACGGACGATGGTCCAGGAGTTCGGTCACCGTCTCGACGACCTTCGCGCCGACGTCCGCCGCGGAACGATGCTCCGGGAGGAAGCGCTCCGTCACTGGCAGGCGTTCGTCGGCGCGGATCAGGTGACCAGGTTCTTTTCGCGCGGCATCGGCCGGGTCCGTGGGGCGATCGCCGAATTGTTGCGGCCCGCCTCGGCCCCCGTCGAGGAAGTCCGCGCCGCGACGACGGACGACCTCGTCGTTGCAGCATCGTCGCGGGCTGCCGAGGCAGCCAGGCGGACCGCGACCGCCTGGGCCACGGATGCCTCGATGGCCGGCGCGGTCGACGGCGATCCCACCCTGTGGGGAACGAGCGACGATTTCGAACCGAGGCTACGGGCTCGGCTGGAGCGCTGGATCGAGAGTATCGCGACGGACATCGCGGCCAAGGGACGACCCAAGCGACGGTTGGCGCAGGGAGCGTCGATCGGCGTCAACACGCTTGGAACGGGGGTGATGCTGGCGACCTTCATCCACACTGGCGGGCTCACCGGCGCGGAGGTCGGGGTGGCGGCAGCGACCGCTTTCCTCAACCAGAAGCTCTTGACGGCCCTCTTCGGTGAAGCCGCCATGGTCGAGCTGGTCCAGGATGCGCGCCAGCGGCTGGACGTCGTGCTGACCGAGACCATCGAGGCCGAGGGGGAACGGTTCGCGCGCCTGCTGCCGCCCGTCGGTTCCCTGGCCGGACTGGCCGGCGATCTTCGTGCCGCGGCAGCCGACCTACGCGACCTTCGCGCGCTGCGCTCCGAGGCGCCAGGGGCCTGATGCTGACCGTCGAGGGCGGGTCGGGCCTCGAACGATCGCTCGAACGGCTGGAGGCCGCCGCGGATGCCGCTGACGTCCTCGGGCTCCCGACCCAGGACGTCCGGGCGACCATCGCCGAGGCGCGGGCTCGGTTGGGGTTCTCGTCAAACGTGTACGTGCTGGCGCTCATCGGAGGCACGGGAGTGGGCAAGTCGAGCCTGTTGAACGCCCTCGCTGGCTCCACGGTCAGCCCGGCGTCGAGCCGGCGCCCCACGACCCCGGTCCCGATCGCATGGGTCCCCCGCACGGCGCGCGACGAGCTCGCACCGTTGCTTGGCTGGCTCGGCGTCGGGGACGTCGTGGAGCACGACCGATCCGGCCTCGAGTCGGTGGCAGTGCTCGACCTGCCGGACCTGGATTCGATCGTGCCGGCGCACCGAGCCGAGGTCGAGCGACTGCTGCCCAAGGTGGATGCGGTCGCCTGGGTCACGGACCCCGAGAAGTACCACGACGCGGTCCTCCACGACGAGTTCCTGACGGACTGGCTTCCGCGTCTGAGTCGACAGGCCCTGGTGCTGAACAAGTCGGATCGCCTCAGCCCTCCCGACGTGGATCGGGTCCGCCAGGACATGGAGCACGACCTGCGGCGGGGCATGAACGGCCCCGAAGACGTCACCGTGATGGCGGTCTCGGCGGCTGGCGGCGAGGCCGGTCTCCGTGCGTTCGAGGCATGGCTGGCCGATGGAGCGGCGAGCAAGGCCGTGGTGCGGGACCGTCTCGCGGCAACGCTGGCGGCACACGCGCGAGAGCTCGCGATGGGCGCAGGGATCGACCCGGCGTCGCCCGCGGCGCCGTTTCTGGACCCGGACGCCCGGCGGGCGGCTGTCGACGACGTCTCGGCGTCGGTGCTCAGGACGATCGACCTAACAACCTTCCAGCGACAGGCGGTGGCGGCCACCAGGGCGCAGGCTCGACGGCGCGGCACCGGGCCAATCGGATTGCTCACCTCGGCTGTCTACCGCTTGTCGGGCAGGGAGGCCGTCGTGGCGGATCCAGACGGCTTCCTCCTTCGCTGGCGCGACCGGGGGCCGCTGACAGCAGCGGCGGAGACGCTCCGAAACGCCCTGACGGGATCGATCCGAACGGCCTCTCCGCTCATGCGACCGGCGCTCGCGGCGAGCGTGGATTGGAGCCGGCTCCGGCCGGGTCTCGAGGCCGCCGTGGACAGCGCGATCGTTCGTCGCGAGCGAACGCTCCCTTCGAGCCGGATCTGGCCCGTCATCGGCCTGCTCCAGACGATCGCCACCGGAGCCCTCGCCCTTTCGGTGGCCTGGGTGGTGCTCTGGGTGCTGGCACGGCCGCCGGTCGACTCCGTGACGCTGCCGTTGCTCGGCGCCGTGCCTGTCCCGTTCGTTGCGCTTGTTCTGGCGCTCCTCGTCGGTTACGTATTGGCGCGATTGCTTGGCCTGCATGCCGGCTGGATGGGTCGGCGATGGGCCGGCCGGCTGCAGCGCGACATCACGGCGACCGTTCGAGAGGAGATCGCCGAGCATGGACTGGCGCCGCTGGATCGGCTCGAGGCGGCGAGGCATTCGCTCTGGGAGGCCACCCGCGACGTCCTGGCGACACGCGACCGCCGGTGAGCGCTGAGCAACGGCGAGGCATCATCTGCCGATAGCCCGAGCCGTCACGTCGAGCGCGTCGACCTCAGCCTGGTAGATCGCGCCGATCCGGTCGCCGAGATCCTCGAGAATCGCCGCGATGCGGTCCGGTGGCAGGGGGACGGCGTCGGCGTAGCGATCCCGAATCGCCCGCGCGGTCTCCGCGGCCGCAGCCGCACGCGATCGACCCTGTTCACCCTCCATCACCGCCTCGTGAAGCGTCTCCGCCGCCTCGACCGCCTCGGCTGCACCGTCGAGATCGAGGGGTACGGCCGCGTCGGCGAGTTCGTCCCATCGCTCGGCGACGCCCCTCCATGCCCGCGCCGCGTCGCCGAGTGCAGGGTTGTCGAGCGTGACGGCCGCTTCGTCGAGTGACGCGGCATACTGCTCCCGCAGGTGCCCACCCCATGGCCCGACCTCGCCGTCGACACTCTCGTGGATGGCCGACAGCGCACCGAACAGGCCGCGGCCGTCGGCGAAGACCCGCGGCCACGCCTTCGCGTTCCGTTCGTCAGTCAGCAGACGGGCCCACTTGCGCCAGGCCGGCAGCGAGAAGGAGTCCGATGGGGATCGCAGGTGAGCCACCTGGTCGTCGAGGCCCGCGCGCATCGCCGTTCGAAGCCGGTCGGCCGGGATGGGTCCTTGCCTCGTTCGCAGCCCGACGATCCGGTGCTTGAACGAGCCGATCCGCCCGCGTGCGGCGGCCATCACGTCGGCTGATACGCGGAATGGGCCCCGGCCACGGTCGTCCACGAGGTATGCGTCGTTGGCGTCACGTCCGAACACGACGACGACCAGGCCGAAGTACCCGGACTCCGCGTCGGGCCGGCCCCAGGTCCCCATGGACTGGAGGTCGACCGAAACGATGACCGGCACGCCTGCCTCGAGGCGGGCATCGAGTGCCTCGCGAGCCCCCTTCGCGCCGCCGGTCTCGTGGAGGTCTGGCTCGATGCCGAGCCGATCGAGGGTCTTGGCAGTCCAGGCTGACGGGTACTGCCACTGATTCTGGAACCCGAGGGTGAGCGTCGGCCCGCCGTGGCTCTTGAACTCCCAGAGGATGTAGCCGGCGCCCAGACCGCCGCCGATGCCGAGGATCGCGGCCTCGGTCAACGGCTCGCCCGTCACGCCCGAAACGACGCCCTGGTTCGCCAGGACGTTTGCCAGCGAGGCGGTCTCCGGGTGCAGGCCGCCGCGCATTCGATAGCTCGACGGGGTGGCCGCGTCGGCCGTCGGCTCCGCGTGATGTCCGTCTGTGGCGCTTCCTATCAGGGTCCGTCGGGCAGCGGCGTATCGTTCGCCGGTCTTGGCCATGCGCGCGCGCACGACCCGCTTGAAGGCCTTGTCGGTAGTCATCGGTCAGTCCTCCGTCACGGC
>JBKKCW010000391.1:0-3208 GCA_046712485.1 Candidatus Limnocylindrales bacterium | reverse complement strand
TGACCCCGCCAACCCGCGACCAGATGCCGCTCGACCTCAACGAGCAGCTCGTGGTCGAGTACTACTCGAGGTAACCCGCCCTCATGATCGAACTCGAGACCCCGCAGATCGAGCCCGTCGAGGAAGTCGGCACGTACGCCAAGTACGAGGCCGGACCCCTCCAGGCCGGCTACGGCGTCACCATCGGCAATGCGCTGCGGCGCGTGCTCCTGTCCTCGCTCGAGGGTGCCGCGGTGACGAGCATCCAGATCCGCGACGTGTACCAGGAGTTCTCGACCATCCCGGGCGTCAAGGAAGACGTCACCCAGATCGTCCTGAACGTCAAGAAGCTGCGCCTCAAGAGCTACGCTGACCATCCGGTCCAGCTGCGGCTCATCAAGAGCGGCGCCGGAGCGGTCGTCGCGGCTGACATCGCCGAATCGGCGGACGTCGAGATCATGAACCCGGACCTCGTCCTGATGACGCTCGACACGGACGACGTCACGATCGAGATGGACCTCACCGTCGAACGCGGCGTCGGCTATCTGGGTGCCGAGCGCGCCGAAGCGCTGCCGATCGGGGTCATCGCGGTGGACGCGATCTTCACGCCAGTTCGCAAGGTCAATTACGCGGTCGAGAGCATGCGCGTCGGCCAGATGACCAACTACGACAAGCTCACGATCGAGATCGAGACCGACGGAACGATCGGACCGGAGGAGGCGCTCAGCCGCTCCGCCGAGATCCTGGTCAACCAGTTCCGCCCATTCGTCACGGTCGGCATGGCGGCCATTCCGAGCGCAGCGGTGAGCGGTGCGGCGGCCCTGCCCTCGAACATGCTGGATATGCCGATCGAGGAGCTCGACCTCCCGATGCGTGCCTACAACTCGCTCAAGCGCAACAACATCGTCAAGGTCGGACAGCTGCTCCAGCTCAAGGACGACGACCTGCTGCGCATGCGCAACTTCGGCAAGAAGTCGCTCGACGAGATGAAGGAGCGCCTGCGGATGCGGGGCTTCATCATCCCGGAGACCGAGTCGGACGGGCTCGATGGCGTCGAAGGCGACGACGAGGGGTCGTTCGACGACGAGGCGGAGAGCTGACCGATGGCGCATCGCATCGGCGGGCGCAAGCTCAGCCGCAAGACCGGCCCGCGGATGAGCCTCTTCAAGAACCTGACCGTGTCCGTGATCCGTTACGAGCGGGTCAAGACGACCGAGGCGAAAGCCAAGGAGATCAGCGGCCGAGTGGAGAAGATGATCACGCTTGCCAAGCGCGGCGATATCGCTGCCCGGCGCTCGGTCGTGGCCCAGTTCCCGAACGAGCCGCTCGTGGTCGCCAAGCTGTTCGATGAGATCGCCCCCAAGTACGCCGACCGGACCTCGGGCTTCACCCGGATCGTGCGCATCGGTCAGCGCCGCGGCGACGCGGCCGAGATCGTCCAGATCGAACTCGTATGACAGCCACCGCTGATCCGGCTCAATGCCGCGTTGCCGCCTCCGGTCCGGCGCTCACGCACGTTGCAGAGCGCTCGCGTTTGGTACTCGGCAGCGCCGTGCACTGAGCTCGGCGGAGCGGCGGCGAGGCAGTACGACAGGCGGTCGAGAGACCGCGCCGAGACGCTTTCGCGCCACGGTCGAATATGACGGAACGGACTTCGATGGCTTCCAGGTCAACCCTGGACGCCGGACGGTCCAGGGGGTCCTGGAGGCCGCGCTGGCCCGCCTCGGTGACGGGGTTGAGCAGCGGGTCGACGGGGCCGGCAGAACGGATGCCGGCGTACACGCTCGGGGTCAGGTGATCGGGTTCACCTACGCCGGGCGCCTCACGGACGAGGACCTGGGTCGGGCGCTCGATGCGCTCCTCCCACCGGACCTCTCGGTGCGGGATGTGCGACGGGCGCCGGCCGGGTTCAATCCCCGCTATGCGGCGCGGTACCGGGAATACCGCTATACCGTCTGGAACGGGCCGCGCAGTCCGCTTCGCGAGCGCACGGCGCTCGGGCTGCGGACCCCGCTCGACACCGCCGCGATGGCGCGGGCCGGGTCGGCCTTCATTGGCCGGCACGACTTTGGCGCTCTTGGGGCGGGGGACCGCTCACCGGTCCGGACCGTCAACGCGGTCCGGGTCAGGCGGGTCGGTCGGCTGGTGACGATCGACGTCAACGCCGACTCGTACCTGCGGGGCATGGTCCGCCGCATGGTGGCCGTCCTCCTGGAGGTCGGCCTCGGAAACATGGATGAGACAGCGGTCCGGACAGCACTCGCCGGTCCCGGACCGGCCCTCGACGGGGCAGCCGCCCCGGCCAAGGGACTCTGCCTCCGGCGCGTCGCCCTCGGGCGGCGGCGGGGCAACGGGAACGGAGAACACGAGGAACGATGAACGCGAAAACCGTATCGGTACGAGAGAGCGAGATCGAGCGACGCTGGTTCGTCGTCGACGCGAGGGACCAGACCCTCGGACGGCTCGCCTCGCGGATCGCGCACGTCCTCGAGGGCAAGCACAAGCCCACGTACCAGCCAAACCTCGACTCGGGCGACCACGTGATCGTGCTCAACGCCGGCAAGATCGCCGTCACCAGCGACAAGCTCGAGAGCAAGCTCTACAGCCGCCACAGTGGCTACCCGCAAGGCTTCAAGCAGGAGACCCTCGGCCACCTGCTCGCGCGGCGGCCCGAAGAGGTGATCCGGCGCGCCGTCAAGGGGATGTTGCCGCATACCACGCTCGGGACCCAGCAGTTGCGCAAGCTGAAAATCTACGCCGGGTCCGATCATCCGCATCAGGCCCAGCGGCCTGAGCCGCTTGCCTGAGGAGCCCATCTGCCATGTCGATTCCTTCGTTCTACTCCGGCACAGGCCGTCGAAAGACGGCCATCGCCCGCGTCCGGCTGCTGCCGGGTGAGGGTGAGATCGTGGTCAACGGCCGCACTCTCGAAGAGCATTTCGGGAACGCGGTCAACGAGACCGAGGTCCGCATGCCGTTCCGGGTGACCGGCACCGAGGGTCGGTTCAACGTGATGATCAAGGTCGAAGGCGGTGGCGTGACCGGACAGGCCGGCGCGATTCGTCACGGCATCGCCCGCGCGCTGCTCGAGATCGATCCCGAGGGTCATCGGCTCCCGCTCCGCCAGGCCGGCCTCCTGACGCGTGATCCGCGCATGAAGGAGCGCAAGAAGTACGGATTGAAGCGGGCTAGAAAAGCGCCTCAGTACACCAAGCGCTGACCTAGGCGA
>JBKKCW010000390.1:0-17231 GCA_046712485.1 Candidatus Limnocylindrales bacterium | reverse complement strand
TGCGTACCCGGATCGGGGCGTCGTCCGGCCATGGCTCTGCGGCGAGCGCACGCTGCGCCTGGATCGCGGCGGCCACGGCCTCCCGGGCGCTGCTGAACACTAGGAAGAACGAGTCGCCTTCCGTGCCCTGCTCGATGCCTCCATGCGCTTCGAAGGCCGCCCGGAGGAGGTCGCGATGCCGTTCGCGCAGGGCGCCGTACCGAGCGGTGCCGATGGCCTGCTCGAGTCGGGTGGAACCCTCGATGTCGGTGAACAGGAACGTGACCGTGCCGGTCGGCGGTTGGCTGACGGTCATGCTTGGGACGGTCGGGCGCTCAGTGCCGATGTGCGTCGGTCAGGTTCCGCAGCCGACCGGCCAACTCGCGAAGGATGGCCAGGGCCACGCTCGGCTGCTCGCGCACGACCTCCTCGAACTCCCATGTCGCGAGGGCGAGACAAACCGTCGGTTCCGTGCTCACGACCTGCGCGTTCCGTGGCTTCCCGTCGAGCACGGACAGCTCGCCGAAGAAATCGCCCGGACCGAGCTCGGCAAGCGTTTCGCCGTCACGGACGACACGCACCATCCCAGACACGATGATGAAGAAGCCCGTGCCGATCTCGCCCTGACGAGCGATGACGCGATCGGCCGGGACGTCCAGCTCGGTCATCCGCGCCGCGATCCGCGCGAGGCCGTCCGCGTCGATCCCGGCAAAGAGCCGGGTCTGGGCAAGAAGTGGGGTGGTCCGATCGGGACTCAGGGTCACGGTTCCTCCATCGTGCGCAGGAACCCATGCTGCGCCGCGCAACGCGGGCTCGTCAACACACTGTCCCTTCCACGACGCCGCCCGGTCTGGCACCATGCAACCATGGTCGGTCGAGAGGAGCTTGTGGACGCGATCGCCGGGTTCACGCTGTTCGCCGACCTGACCGATCCACAGCTTGCCGGGATCGTCCACACGTTCGAGGAGTCCGTGTTCGCGGAGGGCGAGCGGATCCTCCGCCAGGGCCTCACCGGGTCAGGCTTCCACGTCATCCTCGATGGCGAGGCTGCCGTGGTCATCGACGGCACCGAACGCGCCCGCCTGGCACGAGGCGACTTCTTTGGTGAGGTCTCGATCATCCTGGGCGAGTCGCCGATCGCGGATGTCGTGGCGCTCCGCCCGCTCCGCTGCCTTGTCCTTGCCGGGCCACGGGTCGAGGCCTTCCTCGTCGACCATCCGCGGGTGATGTACCGGATGCTCCAGGTCCAGGCTCGCCGGTTGCGGGCGGCGAACCGATGGCGGAGCTGACCGCCCCATTCCCGCCCGGGGCCTACCCGGTCGTCGTCATCGGCAGCGGCCCGGGCGCGATCCAGATCGCCTATTCGCTGCGCCGCCTCGGCGTGCACCACGCGATCATCTCGGCGGATCCGTCGCCTGGCGGCATGTTCCGACGTTGGCCGTTCCTGCAGCGGCTGCTGTCATGGACCAAGCCGCATGCACCGGTCGAGCGCGGAACCCGGGCCTACGAACGGTACGACTGGAACAGCCTCCTCGGCGATGAGCCGGCCACTACGGCATTGCAGCCAGCGTTGATGGACGGGAGCTCGTACTTCCCGGCGCGCGCTGAGATGGAGGCCAACCTCGTCGCGTTTGTCGCGGCGGCAGGTCTGGACATCCGGTACGGCTGCCGCTGGACCGGGACGAGGCGCGAGACCGGGCCACAGGGCGACGAGTTCGTCGTCGAGACCACCGACGGCGATTACCGGTGCCGAACGATGGTCGTCGCGGTCGGGGTGGCCGAACCGTACACACCGCCCGGCACGGGCATGGAGCTGACCCACCATTACGCCGACGTCCGACCGGTTCAGACCTACGCAGGACGCCGCGTGTTCATCGCGGGGAAACAGAACTCGGGCTTCGAGATCGCGACTGGTCTCCTGCCGTGGGCCCGGCAGATCGTCCTCGCTTCGCCCTCACAGGCGCGGCTGTCGGTGGACACTCGGTCACTTGTCGGCGTCCGTGCCCGGTATGTGCAGCCATTCGAGGACCACGTGCTGGGCGGCGGCGTTAGCGTGCTCGACGCCGCGATCGACCGGATCGAACGTGGTACTGGCGAGGAGCTCGCCGTGCATCTGCGACGAACCGACGGCGGCTCCGACCTTGTCGTCGAGGTCGACGACGCCATCGCGGCGACCGGGTTCGTGACACCGCTCGTGGATCTGCCGGCCCTTGGCGTGAGCACATTTGGGGCGAGCTTGCTGCCGGCCCAGACGCCGTTCTGGGAGAGCGTCAGCGTGCCCGGGATCTTCTTCGGGGGCACGATCGGCCAGGGGGCCAAAGGGCTTCGAAAACATGGCATCCCGTCGAACTCGGGCGCCGTCCACGGTGCTCGCTACAACGCCCGAGTGCTCGCGACGTACCTCGCGAAGACGCGGTTCGGGATCGAGCCGGAGCGCCCGCTGATCGCCCCGGAGGCCGTCGCCACCTTCCTGGCTGCCGAGCTCGCCGAGGCGCCCGAGCTCTTCCACCAGCGTGGCTACCTCGCGCGCGTCCTGACCGCCGACGGTTCGGGCGGGCTTCGCGATGACGGCGTCCAACCGCTGGCGCACGTGCTCGACTCGGATGGACCCGATGCGATCGGGGCCAGCCTGGAGGCCGACGGCACCGGCTCGATTTATCCGGTCATCTACAGCCGTCTCGGCGGGAAGGTCGTGGAACGGGCGATCGATCCCGATCCCTTGTTGCGATACGACACCAACGACACGCGGCTGGCGATCGCCGATCTCGCGAACAAGGTCGCGAGTCCGTAACCCGGGCGCAGAGGCTTCCGTTCCAGATGCAAGTCGAATGCATCAGGACGGGGCCGGAGCAGATCTGGTGAGCGCGATATCCGGCCCGCCAGCCAAGGCGTATGCATTCGAGTGGCATCAGCGCGACGGGATCGACGTCGGCCGGCCAGCCACTCGGCGAACGAATATGCATTCGAGTGGCATCAGCGCGGGAGGGTCCGTCTTCGCCGCCTCGACTATGCGCGCACGCCGATTCGGGCGAGACGCTCCGCGGCCGCCGCCAGGGTCTCCAGCCGCTTTGGGAACGCGAACCGAAGGTTGGTCCGGCCGAGCTCGGGCCGTGAGAAGAACGACGACCCGGGAACGGCCGCGACGCCGGGCTCACGGATCAGGCGCATCGCGAAGGCGACGTCATCCTCGTCGGTCAGGTCGCGGATGTCGGTCATGACGTAGTACGCGCCCGCCGGCTCGTGGACCCGGAAACCAGCCGAGTGCAAGGCCGGCACGAGCGCGTCGCGACGGGCTCGATAGTCGCCGACGAGGTCGGCGTAGTAACGGTCCGCGAACCCGAGCGCTACCACGGCCGCCGCCTGCAACGGCGCGGCGGCCCCCACGGTCAGGAAGTCGTGCACGCGGCGGATCCCGACCGACAGATCGGGCGGTGCGATCGTCCAGCCGATTCGCCAGCCCGTCACTGAATACGTCTTGGACATCGAGTGGATCGAGACCGTCCGCTCCTCCATGCCGGGCAACGTCGCGAGCGGGACATGCTCACCCTCGAACACGATGTGCTCGTAGATGTCGTCAGTGAAGGCGAGCGCGTCGAACTCCAGGCACAGGCCGGCGATCAACGCCAGTTCGTCGCGCGAGAACACCTTGCCCGTCGGGTTGTGCGGGGAGTTGATCACGATCGCACGGGTCCGCGGCCCAAACGCGGCACGGAGCTCGACCGGATCGATCGACCAATCGGGTTCGTGCAGCGTGACGTAGCGGGGCGTTGCACCCGCGAGGATGGCGTCCGGCCCGTAGTTCTCGTAATACGGCTCGAATACGATGATCTCGTCACCCGGGTCGAGCAGACCGAGCATCGCCGCGATCATCGCCTCGGTCGCGCCACAGGTCACCGTCACCTGGGTCTCCGGGTCGATCTCCCCCCAACCCGGGAAGTGGCGAGGCGTCGAGCTCGCGATCGCGTCGCGAAGCGGTTTCGCTCCCCACGTGATCGCGTACTGGTTGATGTCGGCGTCCACGGCCGCGGCGACCGCCGCCTTGAGCTCGGGCGGACAGGCGAAATCCGGGAACCCCTGGGCGAGGCTGACCGCGCCGGCGTTGACCGCGTGACGGTTCATCTCGCGGATGACCGACTCCGTGAAGCGCTCGGCCCTGGCCGAGATGCGCCGCCTGCTCATTCGCGAGAGTCTACGCGGCACCGACTCTGACGAGTCGTCCTCAGACGAGTCGTCGCTCGATCGACTCGCGCCAGGTCCGCCGGAAGAACGGCTCGCCATCGACGTCGACTTCGAGCTCGACAGCCAGGTCGAAGGCCGATGCATCGCTCGTCTGGGTCGATCGCGCGCGGATCTCCGTGTCGAAGGCATGTTCGTGCCAGCGATAGACCACGTCGGCACGCATCATGGCGCGAGCCGGATCCGAGTCACTGGCGCTCAGCTCGAGCGTCTCCGCTGCGTACAGCCGACGCCCGTCATCGAGGATGTCCTCGCCGCCGTCGTGGATCGTCACCGTGACCGTGTCGTCGATGACGTCCGTGGCGACTTGCCAGACCGGACGATCCACGCTGCCTTCGCCGCCCACGTCGGGCACGTCGGGCGGGCTGGTCTTGAACGCGGGGACCGCCGTGTCACCCGGGCCACCGGCGGCGGGCACGACCGGCAGGACCAGCCGGGAGGGCGCGGCCGGACCGCGATGCAACTCGAACGTCGCCGGATGTGGTGACGGCCAGATGACCGGCCACGCGGCCGAGGCCACGGACACGCGAATTCGGTGCCCCGCCTCGAATCGATACCCCGCGGGACGGAGCTCGATCCGGATCTCCTCCACGGACCCTGCCACGAGCGGCTCGGGGCGCTCGTGCGAGCGACGGTGGGTCAGATTGAGGATGCCGGCTGACACCTGTGCGGACGTGCCGTCCGGTGCGACATCGGTCATGCGGACGACGGCGGTGGCCACAGGCGCAGACACGCAGAGATGGAGCACCACGAACGGCACGCCCAGGACGGAGAGCGATTCCCGGAGCGGGTCGCTCGTGTATGTCGGTCCGAGGCTCTCATCCGGCCGCAGGTCGCGGGCAAGGCCGTTTGGCGGCCCACCGGCGCCCCAGGACAGGGACGCGCGCGTACCCACGGTCGGGCGGTGTTCGTAGACGTCGGTTCCGGTCATGCTGTCGCGGGCCGGTTCGCCCTGGCCCGCCGCTTCGCTCTGACCCCTCGCCTCGCTGGCGGAGCCGCCATCGGGCTCCAGCCGCCCGACGAGCGGCAGCGATCCACCCGCGAAGCGCCACGCTGCCTCCACCACGGCCGGGTGCGGGTAGGCGGCGGCCGCGCGCCAACGGCCCGGCAGGCTCACTGGGAACGGCTCGGGCGTGGCGTACTCCCGCTCGAACCAGGTGAGCGGGGGTTCCGAGTCCGCGCCATTCGGGATCCCCTTGAGCCAGCGATCGAAGAACCGGACAAGCTCGTGGAGCTCATCGACGTTCGGTCCGGGTGTGGCCGACGCGGGCAGCCCATGGACCCAGTTGCCGACGATCGTCCTCGACGGCGCCGCGCAACCGGCCTGCATGCGCAGCGCCGCGTCCACGTACGAGTCCATCCAACCGCCGATGTTGAGGACCGCGGCCTCGATCGCGTCGTATGCCGGTGCCAGCGAGCCGGGCCGCCAGTAGGGGCCGTCGTGCTGCTGGCGAAGCCACTCGAACAGCCACGGTGGCGTTGCCTCCAGGCGTTCCAACCAATCGGCTCGCCAGGTGTCCGGCCTGTATGCGGGATCGGGGGGCATCGCGTTCATCGCCACCTGGCTGACCGCGTACTGGCTCAGCTCGCTCGCGGTGACACAGCCGCCGATGTAGTGGACGTCGGTCAGATAACGGTCGTCCGTCGCCTGGATCGGGACGACCGCCCGCAGGTGCGGCGGTCGAAGCTTCGCCACCTGGATGGACGTGAATCCGCCGTAGCTGATCCCCCACATGCCAACGGCGCCCGTGCACCACGGCTGGGCGGCCAGCCATTCCACGGCGTCGTATCCGTCGCGGGTCTCCGCCTCCGTGTATTCGTCGAGGGCCACGCCGGCGGACGAGCCAGTCCCACGGACGTCGACGCGACACAGGGCGTAGCCGCGCTTCGCGAGGTACGTGCCACGGGCGATGTCGGCGTTGCGGCGCCAGCTGTCCTTGCCGTACGGGATCATCTCGAGGACCGCCGGAAAGCGTGTCTCTGGCCGATCGGCGGGCGCGATCGGCAGCCACAGGTTCGCCGACAGTTCGACCCCGTCCCGCGCCCGGATCGTGACGCCCCACCGCGTCTCGACCTCGTAGATGGGTTCGCTCGCGGACCTTGTCCCGGCCGTCGCCGCCCCGCGCGGGTCATCGGGCGTCGTCATGGTCACCGAGTCTACGGGCCGTCGGCGCGCAACCCCACGGCCATGCCCGCGCCGTGCGACGATGCGGCCATGGATGAACGTCGCGTCGCTGTGGGTCCGTGGCTGCGCCACAGCCGCCGTGTCGCTTATCACAACCCGTGGATCACGGTCTGGCACGACGAGGTGACCCGACCCGACGGTGCTCCCGGGATCTACGGCATCGTGCATTTCGCCAATCTCGCCGTAGGCGTGGTCGCAATCGATGACGCTGACCGCGTACTGCTCGTCGGGCAGCATCGCTATGCCCTTGACCAGTATTCCTGGGAGATCCCCGAAGGCGGCGTCCCCGACGGCGAGAGCCCGCTCGAGGGTGCCCGGCGCGAGCTGCGTGAGGAGACGGGGATCGACGCGTCCGAGTGGCGCGAGCTGGCGCGCAGCCACCTCTCGAACTCGGTCTCGGATGAGCTTGCCGTCCTGTTCCTCGCCACCGGGCTCACCTCCGGCGAGGCCACACCGGACGGCACGGAGGCTCTCGACATCGCCTGGCTGCCATTCGATGAGGTCCTGTCCATGACGCTCGACGGCCGGATCACCGACGCGCTTTCGGTGCTCGCCATCCAGCGTGTCGCGCTCGACCGCGCTCGAAGCATCCAGCCGTGACCCAGCTCCACGTCGTCCGGGTCTTCCTCGGGCCCGACGGCGGTGGCGGGAACCCGCTCGGCGTCTTTCTCGACGGCAAGGCATTCGAGGCCGATCGACGACTCGAGGTCGCGCAAGCCCTGGGGTTCAGCGAGACGGTGTTCGTCGACGCCATCGACGGCGATGCCGCGAGGATCGCGATCTTCACGCCGGGAATAGAGCTGCCATTCGCCGGCCATCCGACTGTCGGGACGTCGTGGCTGCTCAACGAGTTCGGCCGGAAGATCTGGACGATCCAGGTGACGGCTGGCGACGTTGACACGTGGCGGGCAGGTGAGCTGACCTGGATCCGGGCACGCGCGGCATGGGTCCACGAGCTTGACGTGCGTCACTATCCGAGCGTCGAGAAGGTGGACGCCCTGCGGCCCGGAGCGCTGGGCGATCCCGGCCTGTACGCCTGGGCATGGGAGGACGAGTCGGCCGGCAGGCTCAGAAGCCGCTACTTCCCGACCGACCTGGGGATCATCGAGGACGAGGCGACCGGAGCCGCGGCCGTCGTGATGGGGGACAGGCTCGGCCGGCCGCTGACCATCCGCCAGGGTGTTGGCTCGGAGCTCCAGGTGCGTCCGGATCCGGCAGCAGGAACGGTCGACGTCGGCGGGCGCTGCCGGCTCGAATCGATCAGGGACTACCCACATTGAGGACCGCGATGCCCTGACGCGCCCCGCGGACCTCGCCTTGCAGGAAGGGACGGCGTGTGCCATCGTGCCGCCACCCTGACGGGGATGCGGCCGGAGCCCCGGAGGTGAGGCTCCGACAGTGGAGGATTCGATGCGATCGACCCTGCGTGTTCGAGTGGTCCGGGTCCTTGGCGGCGGTGCGTTGATCGCGGCGCTGCTCCTGCCCGCGGGAGCCCCCGCAGCCGCCGTTGAGGCCCCGGGCGATCCGGTGATCCTCCGGGTCGGGACGACGCAGGACCTGGACACCCTGAACCCATACGGGACGCTCCTCGTCGTGGGCTACGAGGCGTTCGGGTTGAGCTACAACCTGCTCGTCGACTTTGGACCGGACCTGGAGCCCGTGCCCGGCTTCGCAGACTCGTGGGAACGGGCAGCCGACGGCAAGTCATGGACCTTCCACATCCGCGAAGGCATGACCTGGTCCGACGGCGAACCTGCAACAGCGGCCGACGCCTGCTTCTCGTGGCAGCTCGCCCTCGATGCCATTGCCGACGGCGGCGCCGGCTCGCTTGGGGCCGGCTACCTGGATCCCGGTCTCGACGACGCGGCGGTGACCGCGGTTGAGTGCCCGGACGCGAACACGATGATCGCGACCACGGACGACGCCTCCGACCGAATCCTCCAGACCTATCTGCCGATCATCCCCCAGCACATCTGGGGCGAGGAGGACCACACCACCATCGGCGAGGCCGTGTTCGAGCCGCCCCTCGTGGGAACCGGGCCGTACCAGGCCGTGGAGTGGCAGACGGGCCAGTTCATCCGCTTCGAGCGCAACCCGAACTACTGGGGCACCCAGGGGTTCGCGGACGAGGTCGACATCATCATCTACAACAGCGCGGACACGATGGTCCAGGCGCTCAAGGCCGGCGAGCTCGACTACGCCCATGGCCCCAATGCCGAGCAGCTCAACGAGCTGCAAACGCTGCCCGACATCGAGACGGTCGTCGGCAGCGCCAACGGGTGGACCCAGCTCGCGTTCAACACGTACGGCACCGGCACGGACAAGACGATCGAGGGCGGTGGTCCGTCGACGCAGGCACTCGTCGACCAGGCCTTCCGCGACGCCCTCGGCTACGCCATCGACAAGGATCTGCTCGTCGATCGCGTCCTTGGCGGCTACGGCGAGGTCGGGACCACGATGGTGCCACCGGTCCTCACGCAGTGGCACGTGGAGCCGACCAACAAGCGGACCTTTGACATCGAGCTCGCCAAGCAGAAGCTCGAGGACGCCGGATACACGCTCAACGGCGACGGCGACCGCCTGGACAAGGAGGGCAATCCGATCTCCCTCAGCCTCCTCATGCCCGATTCGGACGACAATTACCCCAAGGCGGCCCAGTTCGTGGCGGACTGGTACGGCGAGCTCGGAATCAACGTCACGACCCAGGTCCTCGACTCCGCAACGCTGGGCGAGATCATCCTGCCACCAGAAGCCGGCGAGGGCTACACCGCCGACTACGACATCGAGCTGTGGGGCTGGAGCGGCAACGTCGATCCGAACGGGTTGATGGCGATCTTCAAGTGCGACGCCATCGGCAGCTCGTCGGACAGCCAGTACTGCAACCCGGCCTACGACGCGCTCTATGAAGAGCAGCTCGTGGCCGAGTCGGCCGAGGAGCGCAAGGCGATCCTCGCCGAGATGCAGAACATCATCTATGACGATGCGCCGTACGACATCCTGTACTACGACGCCAACACGGAGGCATACCGGACCGATCGCTTCGCCGGGTGGCAGAACCAGCCGACGGCCAACGGCACGCCGTTCTTCACGTACTCGACGCTCCAGTACACCAGGCTCATCAACGCGGCCGCTGAGCCAAGCGCCGAGCCATCGGCCGCGGCATCGGGCGGTGCGGCGCCGACCGCCACGGCGACGCCGGCGCCTGCCGAGGGCAGCGCGGCAGGCTCGAACTCCATGTTCATCATCGCGATCGTCGTGATCGTGGCGGTCATCGCGGTCGGGCTCATGGTCTTCAGTCGTCGGCGGAGCACGGCCGCTCGCGTGGAGGAGGAATGAGCCGCGGCCGCAACCGGCGGCCGGCCCCGGACTGAGCAGGCAGGGGATCACGAGTGGGCGGGCGCTACCGCGCGCGCCGCGGCGCGCAGGCCCTCCTGACGATCGTCGCGATCGTCCTGCTCAATTTCGTGCTCTTCCGGATGATGCCGGGATCGCCCGAGCGCGTGCTGCTCCGCAATCCGTACCTGACGCAGGCCAAGATCGAGCAGGTCCGCCAGGAATGGGGCCTCGACAAGCCACTCATCCCAGACCAGCTCGTCGCGTACGCCGGGTCGACCCTGACAGGTGACCTCGGCTACTCGCTGAAGTTCCGGGGCACGCCGGTCAGCGAGGTGATCGGGCAGCGGTTCTGGCCGACGATCCTGCTGATCGGTCTGGCGGAGGCGATCGCGATCACCATCGGCCTCGCCGTGGGCGCCTTCGCCGGCTGGCGGCGCGGAGGGCGCGGCGACCGGATCGGGAGCGGGATCAGCCTCGTCCTCTACTCGATGCCGTACTTCGTGATCGGCATGCCCCTGATCGTCATCTTTGCCTCTGGTCTTGGCTGGTTCCCGACATCGGGGATGTTGACGGTCGGTGCGACCTATCCGTCGTTCGTGGACCGTCTCGTCGACTTCGGGCGTCACCTTGCCCTGCCGCTGGCGACGGTCTCGCTCGGGCTCATCGGTGCCTATTCGATCCTGATGCGCTCGTCGATCATCGAGACGCGTTCGGAGGACTACGTCACGACTGCCCGCGCGAAGGGCCTGACCGACGGCCGCGTTCTGCGCGCGCATGCCTTCCCCAATGCCCTCCTGCCGATGGTCACGATCATCGCCATCAACCTCGGCTACGTCGTCGCCGGGGCGATCACGGCGGAAGTCGTCTTCAACTGGCCGGGACTCGGCACCCTGACCGTCGACGCGTTGAGCGCCCGCGACTACCCGGTCCTGGAGGGCGTGTTCCTGCTGCTCTCCGTCACGGTCGTCGTGGCCAACCTGGCCGCCGACCTCGTCTACGGTCTTCTGGATCCGCGGGTGCGGGTATGAGCGCATCGGTGCCCGCGGTGCCATCGGCAGGCAGACTCCGCGCCGAACGCTGGCGGCTCCGGGCGCAGTCGGCCAGGACCTTCGCCCGCCGCTTCTCCCGCCGCGCCGACGGCGTCGTCGGGCTGGGGATGCTCCTGGTATTCGCGGTCATCGCTATCGCGCCGCAGCTGTTCGTAGGGCCGCTCGAAACGGCGACGACGGCGACCGGTCGCGGGCTCCAGGCGCCTTCGGGAACGCACGCGTTCGGGACGGACGAGCTCGGCCGCGACCTGCTCAACCTGACGATCCACGGAGCGCGGATCTCGATGGCGATCGGTCTTCTGGCGACGTTCATCACGATCGTCGTTGGCGCGATCATCGGCATCGTCGCCGGGTTCATCGGCGGCTGGACCGACACCCTGCTGATGCGCTTCACCGACTTCTTCCTCGTCCTGCCGACGTTCGTCCTCGCGATCATCCTGGCGCCGATCATCCTCGACGTGATCGGCGCAGAAGCCGAACTGTTCGGCATCCGCGCCACGCTGCTCGTCATCATCGTCGTGATCGGCGTGACCTCCTGGGCGACGACGGCCCGGATCATCCGCTCCCAGACGCTCTCCATCCGCGAGCGCATGTTCGTCGACCGCGCGCGGGTCATCGGCGGCGGCTCGGGGCACATCATGCGACGGCACATTCTGCCCAACGTCGTCAACCTGATCGTGGCCAATACGGTGCTGACCTTCTCCGGCGCCGTGTTCACCGAGACGACGCTGTCATTCATCGGGCTCGGGGACCCGTTCCAGCCGTCGTGGGGCCAGATCCTGAATGCCGCGCAGTCGGCCGGCGCGCCCGGGCTGGGGGCATGGTGGTACATCGCGCCGCCGGCGGCCTGCGTTGTCCTGGTGATCCTGGCGTTCACGCTCGTCGGCAATGCCCTCGATGACATCCTCAACCCGAAGTCGGCGCCGCGGCGATGACAGATGCCGTACCGCCCAGGACGACCGCCATCGGCCGGCGGCAGTGGCCGCTTCCGCGGCAGGCCGATCCGGATGCGCCGTTGCTCGTGGTCGACGACCTGCGGACCTACTTCGCGCTCGAGGCGGGGTCGGTCAAAGCGGTCGACGGGGTCAGCTTCACCCTGAACTATGGCGAGGCGCTCGGGATCGCCGGCGAATCGGGATGCGGCAAGACTACGACCGCCCTCTCGCTCGTCCGGATCCTGCCGAGGAACGCCACGCTTGTCAGCGGGAGCATCCGGCTGATGGGCATCGATCTCGTACCCAAGAGCGAGGCCGCGCTGCGTCGCTATCGATGGCGCGAGATCAGCATCGTGTTCCAGGGCGCGATGAACGCGCTCAATCCGGTTCGCCGGATCCGCGATCAGATCGCGGAACCGATCGAGCAGCGTCTCGGCCAGTCGCCGGCGGCGGCGCGCAAGCGGGTGGGCGAGCTCCTCGAGCTTGTCGGCATCCCGCGCGAACGTGGCGCGGCCTATCCCCACGAACTCTCCGGCGGGATGCGCCAGCGGGCGATGATTGCGATGGCTCTCGCCTGCGATCCGGCGATCGTCATCGGGGACGAGCCGACGACCGCGCTCGACGTGATGGTCCAGGCGCAGATCCTGGAGCTGCTCGAGGACCTGCGGCACAAGCTCGGGTTGTCCCTGATCCTGATCACCCACGATCTGTCGGTCATCGCCGAGACGTGCGACCGGGTCCTGATCATGTACGCCGGGCGGGTGGCCGAAGAGGGCCCCGTCAACGAGGTCTTTCGCCGACCGCGCCACCCGTACACGCAAAAGCTGCTGGCCGCCTTTCCCAACATCGCCGCCGACCGCCGGGTGCTCGAGGTGATACCCGGCTCGCCACCCGACCTGCGCGACCCGCCACCGGGCTGCCGGTTCGCGCCCCGCTGCCCGGCCGCCATGGCCATCTGCACCGACGTGGTTCCACCCGAGCTGACGTTCGACGGCGTCCGCGTCGCGTGTCATCTGTACCGGGCCGATGGCGATGGCCGGCCGGTCGAGGCGCCAACGGTCGCGGAGGTCGGCGCTGCGGTGGATTCGCCGGCGGAGGGCGCCGCCTGATGGCCGACGAGCTCCTGCGTCTCGAAGGCCTCGAGGTGCACTTTTCGATCCGCGCCGGGTTCCTGGACTCGCTGTTGCGGCGGCAGCCCAGCGTGGTCCGAGCCGTCGACGGCATCGACTTGACCCTCGAGCGCGGCGAGGTCCTCGCGCTCGTCGGCGAGTCGGGCAGCGGCAAGACCACGACCGGCCGGGTGATCGTCAAGCTGACGCGCCAGACCGCCGGCCGGGTCGTGTTCGAAGGCAGGGACGTCGGCGGCATCTGGGGTCAGAAGGCGCTGCGGGGCTACCGGCGGCGGGTCCAGGTCATCTTCCAGGATCCGTACGAGACGCTGAACCCCAAGCAGACGATCCACGACTTCGTGGCCGAGCCGCTCCTTGTCAACGGCATCGGGACGACCGCCGAACGGGAGGCGAAGGTGTTTGCCGCCCTCGAGGATGCGGGCCTGCGACCCGCGAGCGCCTTCGCGTTCCGCTACCCGCACGAGCTGTCAGGCGGACAGCGCCAGCGGGTCGTGATCGCGGGCGCCCTGGTCATGGATCCGGACGTCATCGTCGCGGACGAGCCCGTGTCCATGCTGGACGTGTCGATCCGGACCGAGCTCCTGCGTCTCATGCTGGACCTGCGCCGGGAACGGGGCCTGACCTACCTTTTCATCACCCATGACCTGTCGCTCGCATGGGTCATCGCCGATCGAATCGCCGTGATGTATCTCGGCAAGATCATGGAGATCGGCCCCGCGGAGCGAGTGATCCGGTCGCCACGAAACCCGTACACGCAGGCGCTCGTCTCGGTGTCGCCGTCCCCTGATCCACCGACCCCCGGGCAACGCGCGCGGCGCACGATCCTCGACGGCGAGACTCCGGACGCCGCGCACATCCCGGCTGGCTGTCGCTTCCGGCCCCGCTGCCCAAAGGCCTTCGACCGATGCACCGTGGAGGAGCCGCCGCTCTTCGACGTCGGTGGCGGGCAGGCTGCTGCCTGCTGGCTTGCCGAACCGGGACGTGCCCTGCCAGTCCTCGAATCTGAAGTGACCGCCGCTGCGCCGTCCGATCGTCACCCCGCGGCGCGGGCCTCCGGCTCAGTGTCGATCGCTCGGTAGACGAGTGCCGCGATGATCGCCCCGACGATTGGGCCGACGAGGTAGATCCAGAGCTTGGACACGTCGCCCCCGAGCAGCGCCGGCCCGATGCTCCGTGCCGGGTTGACCGAGGCGCCGCTGAACGGAACGGCAGCCAGGTGGATCGCCACGAGCGTCAGCGGGATGGCAAGCGCGGCATGGGTCTCGGCGTGTCTGGTCGAGCTGAGGATCACGAGCAGGAAGATCGTCGTGAGCACCGTCTCGAGGACGAGGGCCCCGATGTCGGTGAAGCCGTTGCCCGGCGCGGTCATGGTGCCTGCCACGGCGGCCTGGCTCCACAGGACGAGGACGAGTGCGCTCGCACCGATGGCGCCGATGATCTGGGCAACGATGTAGCCGACGGCGTCCGCCGGTTTGGTGCGGCCATCGATGACCATGGCGATGGTCACGGCGGGGTTGAAGTGACCGCCCGAGATGTACCCAAAGGTGAAGATCGCGGCGAGGAGGCCGAACCCGAAGGCCAACGGAACGACAACGAGGAGCGGCGCGGCGGCCCCGAGTGCGCCCACGGCCTGGACGCTGGCCAGGCCGATCGTGAAGAAGAGGAACGTGCCGAGCAGCTCGGCCAGATAGGCGCGCGTGTTCATGCTCCCTCCGATGGTGCTGTCGTCCTGGGCAGTGTCACGATACCGACCGCGCCACGCGCCGCGCGAATCAGCAACGCGTCGCGCCACGCCCGACAGAGGACCTCCACGAGCTCGAGCCTGTCGATTGCCCCCGCCGGGTCATCGCCGATCGCGATGGCCCCGTGTCGTTCGAGCAGGACGGCCGTGGCCAGCGGTTCGGGTGGTTCGGTCAGGGCCGCCGCGATCCGACCGGCAAGGTCCCGGCTCCCCGGCGCCCCGAACGCGACAAGCGGCAGCCTGGGCAGCAGGAGCGCTGTCTCGGGAAGGGCCGCGGCGTCCGGGACCTCGCCCGCGAGCGTGAGGGCAATCGAGGCCGGCAGATGTGCGTGGGCAACCGCCCCGATGTCCGGACGGGCGTCATACAGCGCGAGGTGGATGGCCAGGTCCGACGTTGGTGCCTGGCCGTTCGGCGAACGATCGTCACGGTCCGCGTGGCCGAGCCACACCACGACGAGATCGTCGACGGAGAGCTCGTCTTTTCGCCGCCCGGTCGGTGTGACCAGGATCCGATCGGCATCGAGGCGGACCGAGAGGTTGCCTTCACCCGCGGCGATCAGCCCGCGCGCACCGAGACGTCGGCCGGCCTCGAGCAGCTCGTTGCCGGCGACCTCGACGCGTGACGGACGCTGCATCGACCCATCCTACGGCCGTCGATCGGCCCGCTGCCTCTACCATCGGACGATGAACGGCAATCCGTCACGCGTGCCAAAGGGGGCGCGTCTCTCAGGCGGCGCTATCGAGCTGACGTACCGGCACGGGTGCAATCTCCGCCCGGATTCAGCAACCGTCGCAGACAAGCGCGGCGTGCGTGGACTCGTCCACGTGGGCTGCTTCGTCGCACCACGGGCAATCGATGGTGACCATTCGATGATCCTCCTGGAGGGAACGATTGGGTTCGTTGGCCGCAACGGTCGTCCGTGGTTGTGACAGCTAGCGTGACAAACCCGGCGATCGAGCTCGACGGGATCGTCAAGACGTACGGCCGCACGACGGCCCTCGATGGGCTGAGCCTGCGCGTGGGTCGCGGCGAGCTCGTTGGGCTGCTCGGCCCCAACGGGGCGGGCAAGACGACCGCGATCAAGCTCCTCCTGGGGCTCGCGCGCGCCACGAGCGGCAGCGGGACGGTGCTCGGGGCACCGTTGGGCGATCTGGTCACTCGCGCCCGGATCGGCTACCTGCCCGAGCTGTTCCGCTATCAACCGTGGCTCCGCGCCAGGGAGGTCATGCGCCTGCATACCGAGCTCGCCCGCATGCCGCCCGCGCGGCGCCACGCGGCGATCGACGAAGGGCTTGCCCGCGTCGGCCTGACCGAGCGAGCCGACGATCAGGTCGGCAGCTTCTCGAAGGGGATGCAGCAGCGTTTGGGACTCGGGGTCGCCCTGCTCGGCGATCCAGAGCTGATCCTCCTCGATGAACCCACGTCCGCGCTCGATCCGGTCGGTCGCACCGATGTCCGCGCGATCGTCCGCGCGGCGCGGGACCGTGGCGCGACGGTCATCCTCAACTCGCACCTCCTTGGCGAAGTCGAGCAGGTCTGCGATCGGGTCGTGATCCTCCACCAGGGGCGCGTCGTCGCATCAGGGTCGATCGAGGACGTCGTGGCCGTCGGCGGGGTACGACTCCAGGTCACCGGGCTTGGCGGGGCCGGTCTCAGGGCGCTCGACGCGTTCGGATCGGTGCTGGTTGACGGACCGTGGCTGACGATCCGGCCGCTCGATCGTGCCCGGATCCCGGACGTGGTGGCAGCCGTCGTCGCCGCCGGCGGCCGGGTCCACGCTGTCGAACCGGGTCGCGGCTCGCTCGAGGCCCGCGTCCTGGAGCTCGTGACCGGCCCGCCCGAGCCGATCGCCGCGCCCTCCACGCCACCGACGCCGGGGGACGAGCGATGATCGTGATCGCCCGCCTCACCATCCGCGAGCTCGTGCGCCGGCGTGTCATCTGGGTGCTGACGGCCCTCTCGCTCCTGTCCGTGCTCCTGGTCGGGTGGGGCCTCGAGCGCCTGGTGACGCTCGCCCGCGAGGACGGCGTGGACGAGCTGCAGATCCAGATCGGCGTGTCCCAGGTCTTGATCCTGATCGCGTTCATGTTCAGCTTCGTCCTGGCCATGACCGCCGCGTTCGTGGGGGCGCCGGCCGTCGGCGGGGACCTCGACTCGGGCGTGGCGCTGGCGGTCCTGGCGCGCCCGATCCGTCGTGCCGAGATGCTCATGGGCAGATGGCTCGGCTGCGCCTGCGTCGTGGTTGCGTACACCGTCGGGTCCGGGCTGCTCGCGATCGGCGCCGCCGCCCTGGTGTCCGGGTACACGCCGCCCGAGCCGCTGCTCGCCCACGGGTTTCTCTCCGGGCAGGCGCGAGTCCTGCTCAGTCTCACGCTCGCGCTCGGTTCCGTGCTTCCAACGATCGCCGCCGGCGCCATCGCGGTCGTGGGCTTTGGGCTTGGCTGGATGGCGGGGGTGATGGCGGGCATCGCGTCGGCGCTCGGGATCGAGCTTCTCGGCCAGATCGCCGAGGTCAGCCGCTGGCTGCTGCCGAGCGACGGGTTGTGGCGCGGCGTCATCTACGGACTGGAACCACCGCTGGTCCTGCTCATCGCCGCAGGCGAGGTGCCCGAGCTCGCGAACGCCAACCCGTTCTATGC
>JBKKCW010000389.1:0-5105 GCA_046712485.1 Candidatus Limnocylindrales bacterium | reverse complement strand
TTGGCGATCCCGCTGACCGTGACCGTGACCGCGGCACCGTCGGCTCCCGGCAGCTCCAGTGTCGTGGTCGCGATCTTGATCACCGAATCCGTCGTGCACAACGCCTCTGCGGCGGCCTGCAGTCCGGTATCGTCGCTTGTCAGCGCCGGGACCAGCCTCGCGAGCCCGGCCCCGACCCGATCGAGCGGGAGTCGGGTCCCGATCAGCCCGGTCGACAGGTGGAGCGTCCGCTCCACCGCCACGCCCGTTGCGCGAGCGAGCAGGGCGGCGATCTCGAGCTGATCGGCGTCGCCCGCTGGACCTGTGGCCGCGTTTGCACTGCCGCTCGTCGAGATGATCGCCTCCGCAATGCCAAACCCGCCCCTGGCGTCTCCTGATGTCGCGGCGAGGTGCGTCCTCGACAGGCGAACGGGCGCGGCCGCGAACCTGTTCGGCGTGAACACCGCGGCCGCGGCCGCGGGCCCTGCGCTGGTGGTGATGACCGCCAGGTCGGGACGGCCGGACGCCTTGATCCCGGCCGCCAGCCCACCGGCCCGGAAGCCGGCAGGCAGGGCGGCATGTCGCTCGACCGGTGGGAGGTCCGGCGAGGACGTCGGGATCGGATCGTGCGAGATCGCCGTCACGGCACGAGTGGAAGCTGTTCGAGACCCGTCGTTTCGGGCAGGCCATGGACAAGGTTGAACGCCTGGACGGCCTGTCCAGCGGCGCCTTTGACGAGGTTGTCCTCGACGCCGATGACAAGGATCCGGTCGGTCCGCTCGTCGCGACGAACGTGGATGAGGACCTGGTTGCTGCCAGTCACGTGTTTGGTGGCAGGCGGCGACGAGACGACCGTCACGAAGGGCTCGCCCGCATAGGTCGCGGCATACAGCTCGTCGAGCTCGGCCTGGGTGACCGGGCGGGTCGGCCGAACGTGGCAGGCCGAGAGAATGCCGCGGGTCATCGGAATGAGGTGGGGGAGAAAGTCGACCGAGATGATCCCGGGATTGGCGCCCGGATCGAGGCCCTCCCTGGCAGCGACCCTTGCGAGCTCCTGCTCGATCTCGGCGACGTGGCGATGACCGCCGATTCCGTAGGCCTTGACGCTCTCGTTGACCTCGCCGAAATGGAGCTCGGGCTTAGCTTCGCGGCCGGCTCCCGAGACACCACTCTTGGCATCGACGACGAGGTCGGCGATCAGACCGGCACGCGCCAGCGGCGCGAGGGCAAGCACGGTCGCGGTCGGGTAGCAGCCCGGTGCTCCGACGATGGCGATCGGGGCGTCCACGAGCGCCTCCAGCTCGGCGCGGTGGAGCTCCGGCAGGCCATACACCGCCTGATCGAGCAGGTCGGGTCGGGGATGCTCGAAGCCGTACCAGCGCGGGTAGTCGGACGGATCGTGCAGGCGGAAGTCCGGACCCTGGTCGATGATCGCGGTGCCGGCCGCCACGAGGTCGGGGACGAGCGCTGCGGCCGCGCCATGGGGCAACGCCAGAAAGACGGCGTCCGCGGGCGGGAGCTCGGTATGGACGGTAAGCCCGGTTCCGGCGAGATGGGGATGGATCCCTGAGATCGGATCGTTGTCGCGGCTTCGACCGGCGAGGCCAACGAGCGCGACGGCCGGGTGGCGCGCCAACAGCCTGACAAGCTCGGCGCCGACATACCCCGTCGCGCCGATGATCCCGACCCGGATCCGCCGCGGACCGCCCGCTGGATCAACGCCGCGCTGCGATCGGGGCAGCGCGACCGTCGCGACGGGGGTGTCGATGGCAGTCACAGCATGACGATACAGCTCCTCTGCATAGACATGCAACCACGGGCATTCGCTTCCTGGACGCAATGTCCATTAGTTCGGTCGGCATTGTATGCTATGTTCCTGCCAGCTCGCCCCAACAGACCCGCCGCACGAGGAACGGTCCATGCCGAGTGCCATCCCTGCCACCGCCGAGACCCGACTTCCCAAGGCGCGGATGATCGACCCTCGAGGGCATCGATTTGGCGCCGGCGTCTCAGCGGCACTCCTGATCGTGGCCCTTGTGGTGGACCTGCCGTGGCTCGTCGCCGTGGCGCTGCTCTCGATCGGCGTCAGCGCCGCGTTCGGCCTCCGCTGGTCGATCTACGGGGCGCTGTGGCGGCGGATCGTCCGGCTGATCGGCCTTCCGCCGACAACGCCAGAGCACGAATACCCGCCACGGTTCGCCCAGACGCTCGGGAGTGTCGCGCTCGTCGTGTCGCTGGTTGCGTTCGCGTTCGACGTGCCGGCGATGGGCTGGCTCTTCGCGCTGGCCGTGGCCGGGTTGCAGTCCGTGCTCGCCGTGACCGGCTATTGCCTCGGCTGCCGGCTCTACTTCCTCCGGTGGTGGGTGCCGGATCTCGTGACTCGGATCTGGACCGGAGGTGCGTCGCGTCTCTCGCCGGTGCCGGCGGGACAGGACCCGATCCGTTACAGCTGATCCTCAGTGGGGCTGGTGATGATGTCCGGCCTCGCGTACGGCCCCGTCGCGAGCACCTCACCCTCGGCCTCGTAGGCGGCCACGCCCGTCGCGTGGATCAGGTAGCGGTGGTGCACGACCGTCGCGCCGGCCGAGATCATCGCGCTGACCGGGCAATACTTGGTCGCCGAGAGCTCGATGGCTCGCCGGATCGCGGCTTCCGAGAGCGCCGGCCCGGTCATCTCGTGGACGACGTCGATCTCGGTGAACACCTGCGGGTACTCCGTGCGCTGCTCGCCGCGGACGTGGACGAGATATGAAGCAACCACTTGACGCTTCTTCACCGCGATGGAGATGACGTCCATGGCCGTGCAGGCACCGAGGGCAACCAGCACGGTCTCGACGGGGCTCAGGAACCCATGCTCGGCCTCGCCGAAGTCGATCCTGCGACTGGTACCCGTGACCGACTGGAAGTCGAGCTCGCCGACGTGTTCGAGCACGGCGGTGCGAATTGTGGTCATCGCGCGTCCGCCGCGACTGGTTCGCGATGTTCGCCAAGGAACTGCTCGCGATAGAGGCGAGCGTAGAGGCCGCCCTGGGCGATGAGCTCTGTGTGGGTCCCGCGCTCGACGATGCGGCCGTGGTCGTAGACGAGGATCCGGTCGGCACGCAGGATCGTGGACAGGCGGTGGGCGATGGCGATCGTGGTACGTCCCTCCATCAGGCGCTCGAAGGCGGCCTGGATCAGCCGTTCCGACACCGTGTCGAGCGCCGAGGTCGCCTCGTCGAGGATCAGGATGCGCGGGTCCTTGAGCAACACGCGTGCAATCGCGATTCGTTGCTTCTCTCCACCCGACAGCTTGTATCCACGCTCGCCGACGATCGTGTCCAGGCCCTGCGGCAGCTCGCCGATCCGTTCCCAGATCGCCGCCGCGCGAGTCGCCGCTTCGATCTCGGCCTCCGTCGCCTCCGGCCGTGCGTAGAGCAGGTTCTCCCGAACCGACGCGTGGAACAGATAGGTTTCCTGTGTCACGACACCGACGATGTCGCCGAGCGACGTGAGCTTGATCCGTCGGACGTCGATGTCATCGATTTCCACTGCGCCGCGATCGACGTCGTAGAGCCGCGGGATGAGATACGTGGTCGTGGTCTTGCCCGACCCGGACGGTCCGACGAGCGCCACGAGCTCACCCGGCTCGGCTTCGAAGGTGATCCGTTCCAGCCCGAATGTCGGTAGCAGCTCGATATCGGGCACCGCCGCGGGTTCGCTGATCGGGGGGACCGCAGGCGAGCCATTCGCGGCCATCGCGTCGTGGGCGCGGTTCGACGGAACCGCAGCGGTCGGGTAGCGGAACGAGACATCGCGGAAGGCGACCTTGCCGCGCATCCGGTCGTGGTCCATGGCCACGGCGTCTGGCGCATCGACGATCTCCGGGTCCATCTCGAGATACTCGAAGATGCGATCGAAGAGCGCGAGCGCACCCTGGATCTCGACCTGGACGCTGAGCAGCTGGCCGAGCGGGAAGTAGAGGCGGCTCTGGAGGGTGGTGAAGGCCACGATGTCGCCGATCGTCGGTGCGGACGGGTCGTTGTTGATGGCGAGGTAGCCGGCCAGCCAGTACACGAACGCCGGCGTGATGCTGAAGATCGTGCCGATGATCATGAAGAACCAGCGACCGACCATCGCCTGGCGGATCTGCAGCCCGGCCAGGACCTGGTTGATGCTTCGGAAGCGGCGAACGGCATTGTCCTGCTGTCCGAACGTCTTCGACAGCAGGATGCCCGAGACCGACAACGTCTCCTCGGTCATCGCGCTCATCTCGGCCAGCGATTTTTGGGTCTCGGCGCTGACCTCGCGACGAACCTTGCCGACGCGATAGGTGAGGTAGAGGAAGAACGGCGTCAGGCCAAGCGACAGGACGGTCAGTCGCCAGTCGATGATGAACATCGCGATGATCGTGCTGATCGCGGTTGCGAGATTGCTCGTGACCGAGCTCGCCGTGTCGGTCACGACCGCCTGGACGCCGCCGACATCGTTGGCGAGCCGGCTCTGGATCTCGCCAGTCCTCGTTTCGGTGAAGAACCGCAGGGGCATGCGCTGGAGGTGCGCATACAGCGCCCCGCGGAGATCCTGCATCACATTCTGGCCGATGACGTTGTTGAGGTACGCCTGGCCGACCCCAATCAGCCCGGACACGATCGGCAGGGCGATCATCAACCCGACATACAGGTTGAGGAGGCCGAAATCGAGCCGCGGGATGGCCTCGTCGATCAGGAGCTTGAGCAGGATCGGGTTGATCAGGCCGATGAAGCTCGTGGCCAGGATCGCAACGAGGACGACCACGACCTGAGCACGATACGGGGCGAAGAACGACACGATCCGACTGACGGTCCTCCCGCGCCGCTCCTTTGGCACCGGCTCGAAATCGCGCGACGCACCGCCGAACGGCCCACCTCGCCCAAACATCATGTGCGCTCCGGTTGCGGGGCATGAGACCCCTCCCGGTAGATGCAGCTCGAATGCATCACCAGGCCGCGCCCGCCGCCGATCCCGCGCCCGCCGCCGATCCCGCGCTCGATGCATTCGAGTTGCATCAGGGAAACGGAGTCTCGTTCCACGCGAGCGTGCGAACGAAACTGGTTGAGCCACAGGTGAGCACGCGTTGGCATCCTGCGACCATGACCTGGGCTTCG
>JBKKCW010000388.1:0-8545 GCA_046712485.1 Candidatus Limnocylindrales bacterium | reverse complement strand
ATCATCATGGTCCTGACCGCGGTGATCAACGCCGCCATCGAACGGGTCGCCTACCGGCCACTCCGGATCGCGCCCCGCGTGGCGCCGCTGATCAGCGCGATCGGCATGTCGTTCGTCCTGCAGAACGTGGGACTCGTGCTGCTCGGCCCATCCCAGAAGGCCGTCGAGCCGGTCCTGCCAAAGAACGACCTCGTGTTCTTCCCGAGTGGACCGGCCTGGTTCGGGGTCGATGAGCTTGTGGTCGCCGGGGTGACCATCCCCCTCCTGCTGCTGCTCCGCTGGTTCGTCGGGAGCACCCGCCAGGGCAAGGCCATGCGGGCGACCGCGCAGGACCGTGAAGCCTCCGGGCTGATGGGCATCGATGTCAACCGGACGATCTCCCTGACGTTCCTGATCGCGGGCGCGCTCGCTGGTGCGGCCGGGCTCGTCGTGGCCCTGTACTACGGCCAGACATGGTTCCAGTTCGGGTTCCAGTTCGGCTTGCTGTCGTTCACGGCGGCCGTTCTCGGCGGCATCGGCAACCTCACCGGTGCCACGCTCGGCGGGATCGTCATCGGGATCATCGGTGCGCTCTCGGACCGCTTCCTCGAGGCCAAGTGGACGAGCGTGATCGTATTCTCGATCCTCATCCTCGTCCTTGTCTTCCGACCGACGGGCCTGCTGGCGGAAAAGGCCTCGGAGCGCGCCTGACATGACGGCTGCCGCCACCCGTTCCCGACTGCCCATCCCGGCCCGCTGGCGCGGCGCCGACGGCAAGACCCGCGAGCGCGCGATCCTGCTCGTCATCATCGTGCTGGCGATCGTCTACCCGCTCGTCTATCGCGCCCTCGAGTCGGCCTTCCCGTGGGTCCCGTGGCCGGGAACCGCGGTCCTCATCATCTGCGCGACGTTCGCGATCCTGGCGCTCGGCCTGAACATCGTGATGGGCTTTGCCGGCCTCCTGGACCTCGGGTATGTCGCCTTCTACGCGATCGGGGCCTACGCGACCGCCTTTCTCGCGTCGCCCCACTTCGGTATCCACATCAGCTGGTGGGTCGTCGTGTTCATCGCCGTCGGCGCCGCGGCGCTGTTCGGGATCCTGCTTGGCGCCCCCACCCTGAAGCTGCGTGGCGACTACCTGGCGATCGTGACCCTTGGCTTTGGCGAGATCGTCCGGATCGTCTTTCGCAACCTCGGCGACATCACCATCGCGCTGCCGGCCTTCCTGGGCGGCGCGATCCTGATCGGCCCCAACGCCAACCTGACCGGCGGCAACGTCGGCATCAACCCGATCGACCCGCCGACCCTGCCGATCCCTGGTCCGTGGGGCGACCAGATCGTGTTCTCGAACCAGAACCCCGTCGCGTCGTTCTATCTGGTGGCGGTGTTGCTTGGCATCACCTTCATCGTCTGCGCGAGACTCCGCGACTCGAAGCTCGGACGCGCCTGGATGGCCATCCGCGAGGACGAGACGGCGGCCGCCGCGATGGGCATCAACACGGTGACCACGAAGCTGCTGGCATTCTCGCTCGGTGCGAGCTTCTCCGGTTTCGCTGGCGCATTCACCGGCGCCTACCAGACGGCGATCTTCGCGGAGAGCTTCAACTTCGCGGTGTCGATCCTCGTGGTCGTCATCATCATCCTTGGCGGCATCGGGTCGTTGCGGGGCGTGGTCATCGGCGCGTTCGCCGTCCAGTACGTCAACCAGACCCTGTTGCGGTTCCTTGGCGACCAGGTGCTCAACGACCCGATCAACGCCCTTGGGCGGAACACGGGCATCGAGCTGCTCCGGGACTTCAGCCTGGTCAACTACAACTACCTCATCTTTGGCATCGTGCTGGCGGTCATGATGATCCGGCGACCAGAGGGCCTCTTCCCCGTCGAAACAGCCAAGGCCGAGATGCACGGGATCGGGATCTCGGACGAGGTCTCGGCCGCTACGGCCGCCGAGCAAGCCGTCGGCGAGGAGATCCTGGTCGAGGAGCATCTGGCGGCAGACGAACCGACCCAGGCGGCAGAGCCGCCGTCGGAGCCCGGCCGGCCGGAGGAACGCGCGTGACCGCGGTTGCGCCCGCGTCCGCGTCCGCGGCGCCGGGGGGCGACGACCTGCTCATCGCCACCAACTGCACCAAGCGGTTCGGCGGTCTGGTCGCGGTCAGCGACATCAACTTCACGATCCCGCGCGGGGCGATCGTCGGCCTGATCGGGCCCAATGGTGCGGGCAAGACGACGTTCTTCAACATGATCACCGGGCTGTACATCCCGACGGAGGGCCAGATCACCTTCGACGGCGCCGAGCTCACCGGGCTCAAGCCGCACGAGGTCGTCCGCCTTGGCGTCGCACGGACCTTTCAGAACATCCGGTTGTTCGGCAACATGTCGGCCGAGGAGAACGTGCTCGTCGGCCTCCACCACCGGCTCAAGGGCCGCTGGTTCGGCGCCATCCTGCGGCCGCCGTCGATCATCCGCGAGGAAGCCCAGGCACACGACGACGCGATGGAGCTGCTCAAGCTTGTGGGGCTCGATCAGCGGTCGCAGACCCTCGCCCGGAACCTGCCATACGGCGACCAGCGACGGCTCGAGATCGCCCGCGCGCTTGCGACCAACCCGAAGCTCCTCCTCCTCGACGAGCCGACCGCCGGGATGAACCCGGAGGAGACACGCCGACTGACGGACTTCGTCCGCAGCCTTCGTGAGCGCCTGTCCCTGACGGTTCTGCTCATTGAGCACGACATGAAGGTGGTCATGGGCATCAGCGATCGCGTGACCGTCCTGGACCACGGGGAGAAGATCGCCGAGGGGACGCCCGCCGAGGTCCGTGCCGACGTGCGCGTGATCGAGGCCTACCTGGGACGCGGCGCGGCGGGAGCCGGCTGACCGATGGCCCTTCTCGAGCTGCGCGACGTCCATACCTATTACGGCAACATCCACGCGCTCAAGGGCATCTCGCTGACCGTCGACAAGGGCGAGATCGTGACGCTGATCGGCGCCAACGGGGCAGGCAAGTCGACGACGCTCAAGACGATCAGCGGGCTCCTCCGACCAAGACAGGGCGAGATCCTCCTCGACGGTGAACGGATCGACGGCATCCCGGCACACGGAATCGTGGCCAAGGGCATCTGCCAGGCGCCTGAGGGACGCCGCATCTTTCCCCGGATGACCGTTCGCGAGAACCTCGAGATGGGTGCCTTCCAGCGCAACAAGGGCCCCGAGCTCGAGGGGGACTTCGAGCGTGTGTACACGCTTTTCCCACGGTTGAAGGAGCGCCTCACCCAGAACGGCGGGACGCTGTCGGGGGGCGAGCAGCAGATGCTCGCGATCGGCCGTGCGCTGATGTCGCGGCCAAGCCTGCTGCTGCTCGACGAACCATCGATGGGTCTTGCGCCGATCCTGGTCGAGCAGATCTTCCAGATCATCAAGGACATCAACGCCACGGGGACGACGGTCCTCCTGGTCGAGCAGAACGCGCTCATGGCGCTTGGCATCGCCGCCCGCGGGTACATCCTGCAGACCGGTGAGATCGTGCTCCAGGACACGGCCGACAAGCTGATCGTCAACCCCGAGGTCCGGAAGGCCTACCTGGGCGGGTGAGCCAGCGTCCGCGCGTCGTTTCGCGCGTGCCGATCGGCCCGATCCCAGCGCTCGTCCTCGCGAGGCTCCGCTGCCGGACAGCGACCACGTTGCTCACGGTGAGCACGGTGGCGGCGGCCACCATGCTGATCGCGGTCGTGTCCGGGATCGGTTTGCTCGCCGCGGATGCGACCCTGGCGCGATCGCTGGTCCTGGTCGGTGCCGATCGACCGGTCGTGCGTGTTTCCCACTATTCGATCTCCAATCGCGATGCGCGACCCACGGCCGATGCCGTCCGAACGGCGCTGACCGATCTCGCGCCGTTCACGGAGCCTGCCGTTCGGGGTGCTGTCTTTCGCCAGCGGGTTGACCAGCAGCGGCCGATCGTCGACCAGGTGCTTGCGGTCGACCACCCCGAGGCCTGGACGCGTCTGCTCGAAGGTCGTCTCCCCGAGCCTTGCCTCGACGGGCTCAACTGCGAGGCCATCCTGCTGTCGGAGACGCCGCTCCCGGACGGTCTGGTCGTCGCCCGACCCGTGCCCGGCCTGGAGCTCACGATCGTCGGTCGCGGCCTCATCGACGACGCAATCCCGTTCGGCGTCCTCGACCAGCGAGGACCGCTCGGCGACCGGCCATCCGGTGGGACGTACCAGACCGGCGACGAACGGCCCGCGTTGCTGCTCGTGGTCGGTCTCGATGCCGTGGCCGCGAGCCCGGCCCTCGAGGTCACCGGGCGGACATACGTCTGGACCGCGCCGGTGCGTCCGGGGGCCGTGCACCCGTGGACGGTCGCGTCGTTCGACCGGGCGGTCGATGACACGTCGCGGGCGCTCGCGGCCGAGGGCGGGGCCTTCTCGGTCGCCAGCCCGATCGGCAGGTTGCGGGGCGAGCTGGCGAGAGCCAACGCGTCGGGGGAACGGCTCATCCTGATCGAGGCGCTTGGCGTGGCGCTCCTGCTAGCCTTCGCAGTCTTCCTGGGGCTGGTCGTACGCGCCGATGTCGCGAGCGAGACGGCGCGGCTTGTGGCCTCCGGCGCGCGCCAGCGTCAGCGCGTGACCTTCTGGGTCATGGAGGCAGCCATCCCGGCCACCCTGGGCGCCGCGGCGGGGCTCGTGGCCGGCGCCGCATTCGTCGGCCTGCTGGCAGTACGCAGCGGGGTCGATGTCGGCCCGGTCATGTCGGGATCGGTGCTCGCACCCGAGACGGTCGCCGGCGCCATCCTGGTCCTCCTTGTCGTGACATCGGCCATCGTGCTCAGTGCGGGATCCGCCAGATGGAACCGCGAGGCGTTGCGCCTCGTGGCCGCGGCCGGCATCACGGCGGTGATTGTCGTCGTCTGGCAGCTCGCGATCTCCGGCGCACTCGGAGCGGGGAGCCTGGCAGGCACCGTTGTGAGCCCCGTGGTCGTCCTGCTTCCGCCAGCGACGGCGTTCCTCGTCGCGATGGCGTTCCTGCTGATCCTGCCGCGGATGCTGCAGTGGCTGTCGCAGCGGTTCAGCGCGGGGCCGCTGCCGCTCCGGCTGTCCCTTATATCGGTTGCGCGCGACCCGGTGCGGTCCGCGGCGACGCTGACGCTGCTGGCGATGAGCCTGGGTGCAATCGTTTTCGCAGTGGGCTGGTCGGCGAGCCTTCGCCAGGGCATTGACGACGGGGCGGCCTACCGGACCGGTCTGGACCTGCGCGTCACCGAGCTCGGGACGGGGCTGTCGTTGAGTCCGTCAGTCGTGCCCGTGGACCGCTACGCGGCGCTCGGGGATGACGTCGTGGCCGAACCCGTCCTCCGCGAGGCCACGGCGACCCAGCCTGGCGGACCGGTCGAGATCCTCGCCATCCGGCCAGGTGCGCTGGCCGGCCTCCCCAGCTGGCGAGCCGACTTCTCCGCTGTGCCAAAGGAGGAGCTGGCCAGCCGCCTCGAGCTCCCCGAACCCCCGGGCGGGTGGCATATGTCCGGCCATCGACTGCCCGATGGGGAGCCTCGGTTGACGCTCCATGTCGACTACGAAGGCGATCCGCTCAAGCTCGACGCGATCGTCGCCACCGACGGCGGGGACGCCGCCTCGATCGCGCTCGGGGTCATCTCGGATGGGATGACCCGCATCTCTGCCGAACTCCCGGTGGAGGCCCGCGGTGGCGTGCTGACGGCGTTGATCTTCCGCCACGATCGGATGATCCAGGGAGCCGGTCACGAGCACGACGTCCGGCGGGCGACGGTGGCATTCACCGGACTCGACGGTCTGACGGGCGACGCACCGATCGAGCTGGAGGTGTTCACCGTATCGACGGTCATCGTTCGGGCACCCCAGGTCACCGACGGCATGAAGCTGCCAGCCATCGTCAGCCCGGACCTCGCGGCGGAAGCCGCGGCGGACGGTTCGCTTTCGCTCCACGTCGCCAACGACGAGGTGATCCCGCTGCGGATCGTCGCCGCGGCGATCCGCGCTCCGACGATCGTCGTACCGGCACCTCGCTTCGTGGTCGTGCCGCTCGAGGCCTTCCTTGTCGCACTCGGCAACGCCGTCCCCGGATCGGGCCGTCCGTCGGAGATGTGGATCGCCAGTCCGTCCGCCACACGGCTGATCGAGGCACGGGCACAGCTCGCCGATCCGCCGTTCCGCTTCGCCGAAGTCCACGCGCGCACCGACCTCGTCGAAGCAAGCGTGGGCGACCCGTTGAGCCAGTCGATTCTGTCAGCGCTCTTTGCCGCGGCGCTGATCGGATTGGGGCTCGCGGTGGGCGGGTTGCTGCTGGGGGCAACGTCGGACCTCCGTGACGAGACTGGCCAGCTAGCGGACCTCGAGGCACAGGGCATGACGCCGTCGCGGCTTCGCTGGCAGGTCCTCGCGCGGACGGGATGGCTGGCCATCGCCGGCGGCGTGGCCGGCGTGGCGGTGGGTGTCGTCCTCGCCGTGCTTGTGACGGTGGTCCTGGATCTAACGCCCGAAGGCGTCGTCCCGATCCCGCCGCTCACGCCGGTCATTCCGGTCACGCCGATCGCCACAGCGGCCCTCGGGGTGGTCGGGATCGTGCTCGTCGTTGTCGGCGCGCTCGTCACCCGCGCGTTCGATCGCGGTAGGCCGGGGGCTCGCGGTCCCGGAGGGCGGCAGACGCCCGAGGCATGGCGCGAACAGCCGCAAGGCGGCAATGGCTGACGCGATCGAGGCGGTCGGCCTGATCCGGATCCATCCGTCCGCAGCCGGGCCGGTTGCGGCGCTCCGTGGTCTGGATCTGCATGCCAAGACCGGCGAGATCGTGGCCGTCATCGGACCGTCCGGCTCCGGCAAGTCCAGCCTCCTGCGGCTCCTGGCCGGGCTCGACCGGCCGTCAGCCGGGCGCCTGGCGATCCTTGGTCGAGACCTGGCGGGGGCGACGGATGCCGAGCTCGAACGCCATCGCCGCGAACGGGTCGGCGTCGTCGCCCAGCAGTACCGCTGGGCGCTGTCGCCGTACCTTCCGGTCGAGACGTCCATCGGTTTGCCGCTCGCGCTCCGCGGCGTACCCGCCGCCGAGGAACGGGCCCACGTCACCGAGCTGCTCGAGCGGATCGGGCTTGGTGCTCGCAGCCGGGCCTACCCCCACCAGCTATCGGGGGGCGAGCAGCAACGGGTGGCCGTCGCAGCCGCGCTGGCGACCAGACCGCCGTTGCTGCTTGCGGACGAACCGACGGGCGAGCTCGACGGTCGGACGGCCGAACGGGTCCTGGACGTCTTGCGAGACCTCGTTCGAGCCGAGGGCGTGACGTGCGTCGTGGTGACCCACGACCTCGCCGTCGAGCGCATTGCAGATCGCGTGATCCACATGGCCGATGGTCGCGCGATCGCTCAGCGCGACCGGAGTACCTCGGGGACAGCAGAGCGGGTCGTCGACGCCCAGGGGTGGCTCGCCCCGCCGCTTCCGCCGTCCGGCCCGGTCACCGCGTCGGCAGTCCGCACGCCCGTCCCCGGCGACGTGGCGATTCTCGATGAAGCCTCCCGCCACTACGGCGATGCGCTCAGCGGTTCCCTGGGTCTGCCCCCGACGACGGCCGCTTTCCGGCGAGGTGCCTTTCACGTGGTGACCGGGCCGTCGGGGAGCGGCAAGACCTCGCTGCTGCGGTTGGTCACCGGGCTCGATCGACCCACCGCCGGCCGTGTCGTGACGCTCGACCAGGACCTGGGCACCCTCGATCGCGAGGGACTGGCCAACCTCAGGGCGAACCGAATCGGCATCGTCGACCAGGTCCGCGATCTCGTGCCCTTCCTGTCCGCGCTCGAGAACGTCGAGCTGGGCCTGGCCATCCGCGGGCGCGACGGACCCGATGCCCGAGAGCGGGCGATGGCGGCCCTCCAGCGGGTGGGCCTCGCGGACCTGGCCAGCCGCCTCCCCGACGGACTCTCGTCAGGCGAGCGACTCCGGGTGGCGATCGCCCGTGCGATCGTGTCCGAGCCCGAGCTGCTCGTCCTCGACGAACCGACGGCGGCCCTCGACCGGGCGGGTGCCCGGGTCGTGGCCGAACTGCTCGGCGGCTTGGACGGAGATCGGGTCACGATCCTCGCGACGACGCACGATCCAGCGCTGATCGACGCGGCGTCGGATCGGCTCGATCTGGAGGCGGCAAGGGTGGCCCCAGCGTAGGCGCCGCGGGCTCAGCGCCGGGCGGGTTCGCTCGCCATCTCGTACACGGCTCGGGACAACACGATGAGGCCGATCGCCGCCAGCCAGACCCCTGGGCCGTCTGTCAAAATCTCGGCCGGCTCGTCGAACTGGAACGCCCCGATCAATGTGAGCTGCATGATCTGCCATCCCAGCCCGATCCAGCCGGCGATTGCGAGGGCCGCGAACGACAACCAGCGGTCGATCGCCAGTGGTCGATCGCCGGCGGCGTAGGGCAGCGCCACGAGCGCGAGCGCCACGGTCCCGACCAGGAAGACGAGGATCCCGCTGCCCTCGAACCCGTTGCCGGCTCGTTCGGTGATACCGGGCGTCCCGCCGACACGCCACCACGGCAGGACGCACCCGA
>JBKKCW010000387.1:0-18119 GCA_046712485.1 Candidatus Limnocylindrales bacterium | reverse complement strand
GACCAACGACGCCCGAATCGGCCCTCTACGCCGCGTAACGGTCCTCCGGTGTCGATATGAGCATGATGGAGGCCAAGCCGCCATTCGGCTAGCTCACGCGTACGGATGCGCGTGCGGGGGGAGCTCGAGCCGATTGCCAGCCCACCGCTCACGCGACCGACATTTCGCAGAGCACCCGCCGGCGACACGGAAACTCTTTGGCGACCGTCGGCGGCAGGCAACGCCCGCATCGGGCGTCCAGCCGGCGGGCCTACCGGCGCCGGCGGTCCTTGCGTCGGAAGGCGAGCCTGAGGAGCACCAGGCGGAGCCGGCGTTGTGCAGAGCGGAGCGACGCCAGACGCTCATCGTCGAGGATCTGCCGCCCATAGGCAGTCTCGACCTTGGCCTGGGCGACCGTGTGCAGCTCCGGTCGAGCCGTCGGAAGCACCTCTCCGAGGGCACCGGCGAACTCGTAGACCGTTTCGGTCGGTCGCGGCCCGAACCCGAACCGGCCTGCCAGCCGAGCGACGGTGCCGTACGCCCGGTCGGCCGAGGTCTCGCCTCTGGGCCCACGTTGCCAGACGGCAAACGCAATGCCTCCAACGACGACAAGCAGCAGGATCGCGACGGCGACCATCGGGCCCAGGGACGCGCGCCCGCCGGGGCCACCGGCGGTGCCGAAGCCCGGATCGGCCTCGAGCGGGTCGCGCTCCGGCGGCCTCGTGGGAACCAGGCCAGACGATGCCCCCGGCGCGGCGCTCGCCACGGGGCGGCCCGACGGGAGGGGCGCGATCACCGCGACCCCGCCGCCAGTTGGATCGAACGTCACCCAGCCATAGTCAGGGAAGTACACCTCGACCCACGCATGCGCGTTGCTGTTGAGGATCCGCTCGACGCCGGTGTTCGGATCCCGCGCTCCGGGCAGGAAGCCCTGGGCGATCCGCGTCGGGACGCCGAGATCTCGCAGGATGACGGCCATCGTGGCCGCGTAGTACTGGCAGAAGCCACGCTTGAACCGGGCGAAGCATTCCACCGTGGAGATCCCGGCGCAGTCCACGCTGCGGACGTCGGTCTGGTAGGTGTACCGCGACGAGTGGAGCTCCTCCACGATCTGTGCCGCGAGATCGTACGGGCTATTGGATCGAGCCTCGGCGACGATCCGGTCCGACAGCGCCCGCGCATCGGGACCGATCGAGCCCTCGATGACACCGAGGTAGAAGTCGCGGACCTCCTGGGGATAGGCCTGGCCGGCCGCTCGCAGCGCTTCCTCGTTGAGCTGTCCCGGCTCCTCGCCACGGACCGGGACGAGGGCGCGCAGGCCATAGGCTCCGTCGCCGTCTCGTTCGACGCTCGAGAACCAGCCCGTGCCCAGTACCGAGACCCTGGCCCGCTGGTCGAGGCCGATCGGTGCGTCCGGTGACAGCACGGTCGGCCCGCCAAAGTCCTCCGGCGTGACCGTCACGGCGAGCTCCCGGCGGCCTTCCACGGGGACGTTGTCAGCGAGACCTTCGAGCAACGACGTGCCCGGATCACGAGATACCGTGGCGGTGGCGCTCGTGTTCCAGCCCGTGAGTTCGATCCGGTCGTAGGTATAGGCGCGCCAGTAGTAGTCGGTCGTATCCTGCGGCGACCGCTGGATGGTGACCGCGAGGGTGGAGTCCGTGGTCCACACCTGCTGGACCGTGGCGTTGGGTCCGAAGCTCACCCCGAGGGACCGGTTGGCGCCGCCCGCGGGCAGGAAGCGTTGGAGCGTCCGCGAAACCGCGACGAGGCCATCGCTCACGCCGTCCCAGGCGCCTGCCAGCGGCTTGGACGATGCCGTCTGGGTCAACACAAGCGCCCCCGCCACGGCGACCGCGATGAACGCCGTCCCGCCACGGAGGTAGACCGACGCGATCGAGGATGGATCGCCGATACGCCGGCGGACCCACTCGGACTGCTCCTCGAGAACGTGCCCGCGGATCAGAAGGAACAGCCCGGCCAGGCTGTACATGACCAGGTAGATGAGCTGGTCGTTGATCGTGATTGCCATGTTCCCGACCAGTAGCAACCCAACGACGGTGACCGCGCTCAGCGGTCGGTGATGACCGAACACCGCGTACGACGCGAACTGCGAGGTCGCCCACACGACGAGTCCAAGGGTCAGGAGGTAATGCAGGTACTGGACCGTGGAGGCCTGGTTACGCACGGCGATATCGCCGTAGGCGGCCACGACGGAGGTGGCCGTCGCCCGATACAGCTCGCCCAGGGGCGCGCCCTCCGGGTAGGCAACCAAAGCGACGAACAGCGGGATGATCAGCGCGGCAAAGACCGCCCCGATCAGGTGGGTCTGCCACCGACCCCAACCCACTTTGGGACCGATGAACCCGAACAGGACGCCGCCCGCGGCCGCGAACGGCAGAAAATCGAGGTATGTGGCCCGGCCGAGGACCCAACGCGCGTCGTCGAGCGACCAGGCGAACGTGAGCGTCAGGAGCAAGGTGAGACCAAGCGTCAGCCAGCCCTCCACCGGGGACAGGGGCAGCCGTGCGGGGCGGCCGGTCATCCGGTTCAACGGGGCCGCGATGCTTGTCATCGGGCCAGGATCTCGCCGAGCGGGCGGCCCGGGGTGATGGTGAAGGATGTCAGCTCGTATTCGGCGATGGCGTGGCGGAGGGCGCGGGCGCGCTTGGCGGTCTCCTCATCGATCTCGGGCGGTGGTAAGGGGCCACCGTCGTCGGTGAATGTCGGGACCGGGTGGGCCGCACGGTCGTACGCCGCTGCGTCGACCGTCAGCACGACACAGGCCACGCCGCGAGTCCGGAGCGCCGCCAGGGGGCGTACCCAGGAAGGATCGAGCGACGGCGTGATGATGACCGCGGTCATGCCGCGGCGGAGCCGCCCGACAGTGGCAATCAGGGTCTCGACGAGCGGCGCGTTGCTATCCGCCTCGACTGAGGCGAGCAGCTGCATGATCTTGAGGTGCTGACGGCTGCCCCGGTCCGGCGGCAAGAAAGCCGTGCGGCCGACGTTGACGGTCATCCCGACCGAGCGGTTCTCCTGGAGCGCCTTGTCGGCGATTGAGGCGGCTGCACGTACAGCTGCCTCGACCGTCGATTCGTCGCCTTTGCCGGTCTGGATGCCGCGCTGGAGATCGAGCACGATCCACGCATCCGCTGTCTGCTCGAGGTCGAACTCCTTGACCTGGATCTCCCCGTGGCGCGCGGTGCTCTTCCAGTGGATGCGGTTCATGCTGTCGCCCGGCGCGTACGGGCGGACCGTCGTCGCAAGCGGCGTCGTCTGGAGCGTCCGCACGGGCGACACCTGGCTGCCTTCGAGCGCGGCTGCCGGGAGCCGCCAGCGCGGCAACGGTTCCAGCCGCGGATAGACGACTACGGACACCCCCTGGCCCACGGTCGCCGACGCTTCGAAGAAGCCGAACGGGTCGCCGGTGCGGATGTGGAGCGGCTCGATCCTGAAATGGCCTCGCCGTGCGAGCGGGACCCGGATGAGCCAGGACCGCTCGCTCCGTCCGGCAAGCGTGATCGCGCGACCCGGCAGCCCACCTGGCAAGGTCGTGGGGTTGTGGATCTCCAGCCAGAGCTTGGCAATCCGGCTGCCGTTGCGCAGCGTGTAGGTCACCCGCAACTTGTCGCCGACATGGCCGTGGAGCTGGCTGACCGCGTAGCCCGCCTCGAGGTCCGTCAGGCCGAGCCGGACGAGGACGTACGAACCGCCGATGACGAGGATCGCCAGGTAGAGCAGGTAGAACAGGAACGGCAGCGCCGTCGAGAACGCCGCGATGACGAGGACCGTCACGGCGATGAGGAGCTGGAGCTTGCGGATCACCGCGGACCCTCGTGACCGGTTCGGTGCGGGGGCTAGGCGTTCGCAGTCGAGGACGAGCTGCGCGTGCTGGGGCGCAGTTCGGTCGGCCCGCCACCCGTCGGTCGGATCCCCTCGATCGGGGTCGATTCGAGGAGCTCGCGGATCACCTGACCCGCCTGGACATCGTGGATGGACGAGCTCGTCTTGATGATCAGCCGATGGGCGAGCGCCGGCTCGGCGAGCGCCTTGATGTCATCGGGGAGGACGTAGTCGCGACCGAGGAGGCCCGCGAGCGCCTGACCAGCCCTGTACAGCGCAATCGAGCCTCGAGGCGACGCGCCCAGGTAGACGTCCGGATGATTTCGCGTGCTGTTGACCAGCCTGACGATGTAGTCCGCCACGCTCGAGTCGACATAGATCTCCCGCACGGCTGCCTGCATGGCCCGAAGGTCCTCCACGTCGAGGACCTCCTCGAGCTCTTCGAGTGGGTGGGTTCGCTTCTGCTCGTCGAGGATCACGATCTCCTCGATCGGCTGGGGATAGCCCAGGCGAAGACGGAGCATGAACCGGTCCAGCTGCGCCTCTGGCAGGGCGAAGGTGCCCTCGTACTCGATCGGGTTCTGGGTGGCGATGACCAGGAACGGATCGGGCATCTGGTAGGTCGTACCGTCGATCGTGGCCTGGTGCTCTTCCATGCATTCGAGCAGCGCCGACTGGGTCTTGGGCGTCGCCCGGTTGATCTCGTCGGCCAGGACGACCTGGCTCATGATCGGGCCCGGGCGGAACTCGAACTCCTGGGTCTTCTGGTTGTAGATGGACAGGCCCGAGACGTCGGAGGGCAGCAGGTCAGGCGTGAACTGGATCCGCCGGAACGAGCAGCCGAGGCTCCGGGCGATCGCCTTGGCAAGGACGGTCTTGCCCGTGCCCGGAACGTCCTCGATCAACACATGGCCGCGACACAGCAGGGCGACAAGCGCCAGCCGAACTTCGTGATGCTTGCCGACGATCACGCGCTCGACGTTTGCTAGAACCCGGTCGCCGGTTTCCTGGATCTTGGTCATCGCCTCTCTCGCGTTGTCGTCGAGGGGCTGGGACGACGGATCGTGTCGCCCAGGTTTGACGGTGTCGACATCACGCAACTACGGCTCGGGGCGCCGCGTGGTTGGCAGATAGTACGTCGCGTGCGCCAGTTCGGTTCCCAGCAGATCGGCGCATGGAGCAAATGGGAGTGGATCCATGCACTGGCAGGACATCAGCGTGCCGATCCGCGACGGCATGGTCACCTTCGAGGGCGACCCGTCGGTACATCTCGTTCGCGCGATGTCGATGTCCGACGGCGCCGTCTGCAACGTGAGCCGGCTCGATTTTGGCCTCCACAGTGGCACCCATGTGGATGCTCCGGTCCATTTCATCGACGCTGCGGGCGGCATCGAATCCCTCCCCATCGACGTTTTCATTGGACCGGCGATCGTGGCCGGCGCGCAGGCCGTGAATGGCCCGATCGATCGAGCCGCGATCGCGGCTCTCGGCATTCCACCCGGCACCGAGCGGTTGCTGATCCGGAGCCGCAACTCCGAGCTGTGGGCGGATCCCGCCTTCAACACGTCGTTCCAGGGTGTGACCGAAGACGGAGCGCTGTCGCTGATCGAGCTCGGCGTCCGTCTTGTAGGCATCGACTACCTGTCGATCGCGTCGTTCGGCGATCCCGTCCCAACGCACATCGCCCTGCTCAGCGCGGGCGTCGTCATCCTCGAAGGCCTGGACCTCCGTGCCGTGGAACCCGGCTCGTACGATTTGATCTGCCTGCCGATGCTCATCCCGGGCTCGGATGGCGGGCCGACCCGCGCCGTTGTGCGACGGCGGGACGGATCGGAGCGTCCGTTCATCGGTCGATAACGATGCGGTCACGAGCGCGCGGTCTCCTCAGGGCGGACACCCCAAGTCCGGGCGCCGCCACACAGGCGGCACATGAAGGAGATCGATCGCAAGATGACGAACGACGACCGCACCAGGCCGCGTCGCGGCCCAACCATCGCCGGCCTCGGGGCCGTGGCGGTGCTCATGAGCGCAACGAGCGCCTTCGCCGCCACGTCGACGACCACCGGACCGAGCAGCGCCACGGCGCCCTATGTCCTGCCGGTAGCCGACGGCGTGCACATCACCTCACTGCTGACGGTGGGTGACGCCGCGGCAGCCGACAACGGCTACGAGCTCGTTGGCATTCCGGATGGCCTCGGGCTGAGGCAGCAGGGTCACAACCTCGTCCTGTACATGAACCACGAGCTTCGCGATGCCCAGGGGATCGTGCGTCGCCACGGCCAGACCGGCGCATTCGTTTCGCGCTGGGTCATCGACCCGGACACGCTTCGTGTCAAGGAGGGCTCCGACTGGATCAACCCTGGCGTCCAGTTCTGGGACTACCCGACTGCGAGCTACGTCACGTCGGGCGCTCGCTGGGCCGACGGCGCCTCGCAGGATGCGACGTTCGGACGGTTCTGCTCCGGAACGTTGTCGGACCCCGACCTCTTCTACAACGAGTCGACCAAACGCGGCTGGAAGGGCCAGATCTACTTTGCCAACGAGGAGGACGGCGACAACGGTCGTACCTTCGGAGTCACCAAGGAAGGTGACGCGACGGCGCTGCCGCGCCTCGGCCTGTTCCAGTGGGAGAACACGATCCCCGCTCCCAACCAGACCGACACGACGCTGGTCATGGGCCAGGAGGACGGGCCCGCCGGCGACGTCAGCCAGTTGTGGGTCTACGTCGGAACCAAGCAAAGGAACGGCCCGGCCGTCGCCAAGGCTGGGCTGACCAACGGCGATGACCACGTCATCGACGTCGTCAACCAGGCCGTTTCGACGGGCACCCAGTTTCAGGCGACCTACGACAAGGGCGAGGCCGTCCCGGTCAGGCTCGTCGACAACGAATGGAATCAGACCGGCGCCGCTCAGAACGCCGACGCCCTGGCGGATGGGCTCAGCCTCAACCGGATCGAGGACGGCCACTGGGATCCGAACAACCCAAACGATTTCTACTTCCTGACCACCGAAGGTGGCGAGAACAACGGCGAATCCCCCTCCGGGCCGCTGTATCGCGATGGCGGCGGTCTCTGGCTCCTCCGCTGGGCGGACATCGAGAACCCCGAGGCCGGGGCGACGCTGACGCTTCTCCTCGACGGCAGTGAGGGCATCGGTGTCGGCGAGGAGAAGCTGCACAAGCCGGACAACATGACCATCGACCGCCACGGCAACCTCCTCATTCAGGAGGACCCCGGCAACGTCAACCACCTCGCCCGGATCGTTGCCTATCGGATTGAGGACGGATCGATCGGGGTGGTCGCGCGCTTCGACTCGTCGCTGTTCTCGGCCGGCGCGACGCTCGACCAGAACCGGCTGACGATCGATGAAGAGTCGAGCGGGATCATCGACGCCGAGGCGTTCCTCGGTAGCGGTACATTCGTCTTCGACGCTCAGGTCCATACGAGCAAAGGCCTTCCCGCGGGCACGGGCGCGGGCACGGTCCGAGAGTTCGTGGAGCGCGGCCAGCTGTTGACCCTGACGGTCGACGACTGGGATGCCGTGTACCGCGACACGGACTGAGCCGGGCGGCCGGATAGCCGCTGGCTGGATCACTGAGGCCGGGCAGCGTGCCCGGCCTCACCTCGTACCGTCAGCTGCCCGGGGATTCCCCCGTCAGTGTGACCGTGCTGATCTCCGGAACGAGCGGAAGGCTGACCAGTCTTGCCCCTGGCCCGACCACCTTGGGCCCCAGCGCGCAGCGGCGCCGGACGAGCATTGGACGGATCCGCGCGAGCGATCCGGTGCGGATGGAGGCACGAGAGGGAGCGGGGCGTCGTGCGCGGCCCCCAGCCGTCACGATCGCCGCGCTCCCCGGGATCCCTGCATGACCTCACCCTCGTCCCGGTGGGTTAGCGACGCGTTGGCGGATCGTGAACGTTGCGCCGGTCTCGACGGCGGGCCCGGATGCGCGTCAGCCGCGGACCAGCGTCAGGACGCCGACCCACACGGTCATCAGGCTGCCGATCCCGGCCATGACGGCGAGGAACATCTCGCCGCCGACCCACGAAGCCGCTGCGACACCGCCAAACAAGACCGCGAGCCCAAGCGCAATCGCGGCGAGGCCGATGCGTTCGATCATGGGCCGCGGCTCGCGAGACTCGCCGACCTCGCGGGGTCTCCTCGGATCGCCCGTCATTCGCCGTTCCGGAGCCAGTGCGTCATCAGCTGGCCGGCGATGGGGGCGGCCACTTCCCCACCCCGCCCCGCCTGCTCGACCAGAACCGCGATGACGATCTCCGGATCCTCGGCCGGCGCGAATCCGATGAACCACGAATGGGGTTCACCGCTCCCTCCGAGCTCGGCCGTGCCCGACTTTCCAGCCACCGTGACGCCGGGGACGGTCGCGCCCGACGTGAACCGGCGACCGAGCGGACCCTCGACGGCCTGGACCATCGCCCCGTTGATCGCCCCCGCGTCCTCCCGCGACAGGACCCGGCCCATGGACGCTGCACCGATCGTCCGCGTGACGCCCTTGCCGGTCATGGCCGTGACGAGCCGCGGTCGCATCAGCTCGCCGTCGTTGGCGATCGTGGCCGCCACAAGCGCCATCTGCAGGGGTGTCACGAACGTTTCCGCCTGGCCATACGCGGCGTTGGCGAGCTCCACGTCGTCGACGAACCCACCGGGGTCCGTCCCGCGGCCGTTCGTCACCTGCGAAACGGCTGTCGGGAGGTCGAACGGGACGGGCGCCCCAAACCCCATCCGCTCCGCGTAGTCGACGAGCGCCTCACCGCCCGTCTCAAGTCCGGCCAAGGCGTACCACAGGTTGCAGGACACCTCGGTCGCGCCGGCGAGGTCGAGCTCGGCTGCATTCGTCTCCGGATGATGCCCATCCCGGATCCGGAACCCGTCGACGACGAGCCCGTCGCGCTCACCGCCCGGCTGCTCCGGGTAGGTTGTGTCGGGCGTAACTGCTCCCGATCCGAGACCAGCGATCGCCGTCACGATCTTGAACGCGGATCCCGGCACGTACCGCCCGAGCGTCGCCCGTGGCAGGAGGGGCTGCGCCGGGTTGTCGCGCAACGCTTCGAAGGTCTCGGCCGCGGTCGCCGGATTGGCCAGCTTGGACGCCGCATACGTCGGGGTCGACGCGAGGGCCAGGACCTCGCCAGATCGCGGATCGAGCATGACCACCGCGCCCCGCCGTTTGCCCAGCGCGGCGATTGCCGCCTTCTGCAGGTCGTACGAGAGCGACAACGTCAGGTCTTTGGGGTCGTACCGTTCGGCGCCAAACTTGGCGAAGGCGTCGGTCAACGGGTCCCCGGCCAGGCCCGTGAGCTCGGCGTCGTAGGTCCGCTCCAACCCGGCCCGGCCGTACGTCCGGGACGCATACCCGACGACCTGGCTGACGGTCGCGCTGATGTAAACGCGGAAGAGCTCACCATTCTCATCTGCTTCGTTTCGGGCGAGGACGGTGCCGTCGCGGTCGAGGATGCGCCCGCGCGGGACCGTTCGGGATGCCGCGATGACCGCCGCGTCGTCCGGAGAGCGGGCCAGCTCGGTGGAGCGGACGACGCCCCAGTAGCCCGCGGCTCCGGCCAGGATTGCGAACGCGACGGACAGCAGGACCGCAACATGGATCGTTGTCGCAGCGAGGGGCCGGCTCCCATCGGAGGGCGCGAGCATCAGGTGCCGCCACGGCGCGTGAGGCGGCGCCAGCGCGACGGCGGTCGTGGAGGCGGTGGCGGCTCGACGCCCTTGTCGGAGAGTGCCAGGAGCAGCCCGACGACAAGGGCGTTCGCCAGCAGCGATGACCCGCCATAGCTGATGAACGGGAGGGTCACCCCCGTCAGCGGCAGCACCTTGAGGTTGCCCGCCGCGATGATGAACGCCTGGATCCCGATGACAAGCGCGAGGCCGATCGCAAGGAGCGATCGGTAGTCATCCGCCGCGGCAATGCCGATCCGCAGGCCCCGCTGGACGATCACAAGATAGAGGCCGAGGATCGCGACCACGCCGACAATTCCGAGCTCCTCGCCAAGCGCAGCGAGCGGAAAGTCCGTGTGGATCTCCGGGATCGGCGGCCGTCCGCCGATCATGGGCAATCCACCACCGAGGCCCATCCCGAGCAGCCCTCCCCGAGCGAAGGCATGGAGTGCCTGGATGACCTGGTAACCGGCTCCGAGCGGGTCTGCGAACGGGTCGATCCAGATGTCGATCCGGGTCCGGATGTGCTCGAACAGGTTGGCCATCGCGGCGCTCCCGAGCAGGAACAACACGAGACCGATGATCACCAGGCTGATCCGGCCGGTTGCAGCGTAGAGCAGGGCGAGAAAGACGCCGAAGAATAGGAGCGCCGCTCCCAGGTCTCGCTGGACGACGACGATGCCCAGGGCGATCGCCCACATCGCGACCATTGGGGCCAGGTACGGCAGGGGCGGCAGCCGCAGCGGTCCGACCCTGGTGTCCTGCTCCACCAGCAGGGCACGGTTCTCGGACAGATACCCGGCCAGGAAGACCACGAGGATGACCTTTAACAGCTCCGACGGTTGGCCGCCGATCGGGCCGACCTGGAGGGTCAGGCGCTGGCCGTTGATCTCCGTGCCCAGGACGAACGTCAACAACAGGAGCCCCACGCCCACGGCGGCCCACGTGTACTTGTACCGGCGGAGCCAGCTATCGGACCGGACGAGGATCCCGAGCGTCGTGGCCACGACGACGGCAAGGACCAGCCAGATCAGCTGCACTTCGGCGAGGCCGAACTCGGTGCCAAAGAAGCGCTGCACGACCAACTCCTGCGGCAGTCGCTCCATCAGCAGCAGCGACAGGCCACCGAGCATTGCGACAGTGGGCAAGAGGACCTGGTCCGTCCGCCGGCCGGCGAGGACCTGGGCCACGTGGGCCAGGAACAATGCCCCGAGGTAGATCCCGAGGCCCCACGGGTCGTACAGCGTGAACGTCTCGGTTCGCACCGCCCCCAGGGAGACGCTGCCCAAGGCGAGCGCCACGGCCACCAGCCCGAGGAGCCGGAGCTCTTGCCAGCGGGGCCGTGGCCTGATCTGACCGAGGATGCGCGGGAGCCCGGGTGCCTCGAGTCGAACCTGGGCGGGTTCGCTCGTCACGTTCGGGTGCGCTCGAGGCGGAAGCGGACCTGACCGATCTGGACCTCGTCGCCGTAGCCAAGCGCCGCGACGCCGTCGATGCGCTGGCCATTGACGTACGACCCGTTGGTGCTGTCGAGATCCTCCAGGTACCAGCTCCGTCCCCGATAGGTCAGGACCGCGTGATCGGCCGACGCGAATGGGTCGTCGATGACGATGGCGTTGTTGACGTCTCGCCCGAGTGGCGTTATGACATCGAGGCCGAACGAACGTCCAACCGCCGGTTCACCGGTCGGCGATTCGAGGACGACGAGCCGTCCGGGTCGATCCGTCGACTCCCGTGCGGCCGCTCGCAGGTCGCGCAGGAGCGCCCGGATCACCCTCGCGAGGAAGACATAGAGGAGGAGCAGGAAGAGGATCCGGACGCCCCACAGGACGAGCGTGAACCCATCCATCAGGCTCGCGCCAGCATCAGGTCGGCGCCTCGACCACCTCGACGACGAGCGTCGTGTCACCCAATTCGAGCCGATCACCGATGCCCAGGACGACCTCGACAACCGGTTCGCCGTTGACTTTCGACCCGTTGGTGCTCCCGACATCGAGGTAGATCAACGTCCCTCGGCGACCAACGATCCGACCGTGGTGCCGTGAGACCCGGCCGTCGCGTGCGACGAGGTCGTTGTCTTCGGCTCGCCCGATCGTCAAGCCGCCGGATCCAATCTCGACCGCGCGCGAGCGGCCGTCGGGATCGGTCACCTGGAGGACCGCACGCGGGGTCACTGCCTGCGGGACAGTGAACACCGCGGTGTCGGTGGGCCCGCTCGGGTGGTCCGGTCCGGGCGACGGGTCGCTGTGGGTCGCGCCAGTCTGCTCGGCTGCCTGTTGATCCGAGTTCGTGGCGTCGACGCGGATGTCGGCGCGCAGCACGGCAGGGTCGGCGACGAGGTCGACCCTAGGCCGATCGACGAGCGTGTAGTGGTGCGCCCGCGCGAACGAGAGCGCCTCATCGGCCAGCCCGCTGGCCACGTGATCGGCCGCATCCGCCAGGGCGGTCAGATCGTCCGGGTTGAGGTGCACGACAAACCGGTTTGGGACCACCGTGCGGTCGGCCTGCGGGCGGCGCCCGGCCTCCATCGCGCGCTCCACGCGGCGCTGGATCTGGACCGGTTGCACGTGGGTACGGAAGAGCCGTGCCGACGGGCGCTCGAAAAGTCGTTCGAAGAACCGCTCGATGGCGGCCAGAGGCGGCATTGTCGGTGCCGGAGTCTATCAGGGGCGCCCGCCGGACGGCCAAAGAGTGTGGACGGCCAAGGGTGCGCTGAGGCCCCGCATGGTGGCCGCGTCCCGGGGTCCACCCGGCGCTGAGCGCCTCCGCGCCGTGACCATTCGATGGGGCGCTCGGTACCCCCGGTGGGGGGCCGGAAAAACCTGTGCGCTATACTCTCGCCCCGTTCGAGCGGCGCACGCGCTCAGAACAGATCCGCGCTATCCCCGGGGACCGATGACCGAGATCTTGACCGAATCGTTCTGCGAACGCTGCGGAACACGCTATACGTTCGAATCTGCTCGCCCCAAGACACGTCTCAAGGGCGTCAAGGTCCTGTCGCGCGGCCTGAAGAACTTCGTCCTGTCAGACGACACCTCGATCGACGAGGCGATGGCAGCCGCCCGCAGCGAAACGGATCGCGAGGCGTCGGCGCACCAGCTCGACGCCTTCCACAAGACGTTCAACTTCTGCATGTCGTGCCGGCAGTACACGTGTCCGAACTGTTGGAACGAGACGGATGTCCGCTGCCTGTCGTGCGCACCGCTCGAGCTTCCTGAGGCGCCCGTACGGCTGGAGGATCTCGCGGCATTCGGCGACGCGGGGCTCATCGGCGAGGCCGCCGCGCCGGGTAACGGCACGGACACCCACGAGCACGGTGGTTGGCCCGAGCAGGTCGAGGCCCCGCCAGAATCAGAGCAGGCGTCTGCGGAGGCGGTCCCCGCGCCCGACCTCGAACATGTCAATACGGCGCCCGCCGCACTCGAACCGTTGGCCGCTGCGGCCGACCAGGTCGCCGCCGCGGCGGAGCCAGAGTCCTCGTCGGAAGCATCCGCTGCCGCTGTGACGGCTGCGCCAGAAACCGCCACCGAGGCTGCGGACGCCGGCGCCGCCGCACTCGACCCGGCCGGCAAGGCTGTCGCGCAGACGACCGGCCTGCTCCGACGGTTCCGCCCTGGCCAGAGTCTCGATGACGAGCTCGCCGCGTTCGAACGGGGGCGGACAGAGGCAACGCCGAGCGCGATGGAAGCGGGGCGGGAAACGCCCGGGCCCGTCGCGGATACGGTCGTCGACGGCGCAGAGATCACCGCCGCCGCAGGGATCACCGCCACCGAACCCACACGCGAGCCCATCATCGAAGCCCCTGCCCCGGCAGCGCCCGAAGGCCAACCAGAGCCCGAACCACAGCCGCTCTCGACGGGCGCCGCTGGCGATGTCGTCGAGCAGCCCACATGGCGGATCTCAGCGCCGGACCCGGGCGGAGCTGCACCGTTCCCGCCGTCGTCCGCGCCAGGCTCGTCGATCCCACTCGGGACGCAGGCGGCCCAGTCGGAGGCTTCCCGCGAACCGCAATGGCCGGCAAGACCTCAGTGGCCCAGCTCGACCCCGAACGCCGGTCTCCCGTTCCTCGGCCGCCAGGCGACGCCGCAAGGCGGGATCGAGGCCCTGTGGGCAGCCTCAAACCAGGAGCTCGTGACGGCGCCGCCTGCGCCGGGAAAGGCCGCGAGCACCGGCATCCAGCCGTGTATCAGCTGCGGTCTGTCACTCTCCGCGACGGCCAGGTTCTGTCGTCGCTGCGGCACGCTCCAGGGTCGCTGACCCACCTGCCGCCGCCGCGGCATCCGACGCGCTCGGCCGACCGGCGTCACGAACCCTCACCCAGGCACCTCCCAGCAGCAGCGCCTGGAAGGAGAACGAGAGCCACGCGAGGGCGACGAACCCGGACGCAAGCGATCCGGCAAGATCGGCCACACCAACCAACCAGGGCACGAGCAGCCTGAACACTTGAGCCAGGATCACCAGGCTCACACCGACGACCACGGCCGGGATCACAAGTGCGCGCCAGCTCGGGGGTCGGGGCGGCAGTGTCCGGTACCCGACGATGACCACGACGCTGGCGGCCACCGCGAGCACGGGCGCCGATCCGAGCACCTCGAGGATGACCCGCGCCAGCGAGCCCTCCCGGCCGCTCAAGGTGTCGATTGCTGCGAGCAGCCCGAGGCTCGCGATCGCGCCAACGACCGTGGCGGCGATCAGCCCGACAACCACGAAGCCGCGAAGCGTTCGCCGGAACACGTCGCGCTCAGGCTCGTCGAAGATGATCCTGGCAAATGCGGTGTCCACGGCGGCAAACAGCTGACTGACGGTCCACACCACGCCGATCGCGCCGACGACCGAGGTAAGAGCCGCTCCATCGGTGATGATGTCCACCGAGCTTCGAATGAGCTCGGCGAGCGGTGGGAAAGCCGTCGACAGGGCATTGATGACCCGCTCCTGGATCGTCGAGTCCCCGGCGGCGAACCAGCCAGCGAGGCCGAGCACGAGCAGTGTCGTCGGGAGCGCCGCGAACAGGGCCGCGAACGCGAGGCCGTTGGCGAGGAGGCCGCCTGCCGCGCGGCCGTAGGTGTCCAGGACCGTGCGGATCGCGACGACACGCGGCCGCTCCAGGAATCCAGCCAGGGACGCGCGTAGGTCCATCGCTGGCGGGCTCAGCCCCCCAGCTCGTCGAACAGCATCGGCTGCAGGTCCTGCGCTCGCACGCGGCGAGGGGCAGCGACGAGCGCGCGGACTTCGGCTCGCCGAACGAACCGGCGACCGCCGAGCTTGATGCTCTGGAGCCTGCCGCTCCGGGCCCAGCCGCCGACGGTCGCGGGCGTGAACCGGATATTGGCGGCGGCAAGGATCTCGGCCGCCTCGGTCAGGGTGATCCAGTCGGTCGGCGCGGGCATGCGTCAGTCGGTCTTGGTGGCGGTTCCGGCGCCGCTCTTTCTGGCGGGAGTAGCCGGCCGCTCGCTGGCAGGCGCATCGCCGGTTGCACCGCTGTCCGATGTTGGGGCGCTCGTCGTGGCACCGGCGTCCTTGGCATCCGACTCAGCCGCCGCGGTCTCGCCTGCCGTCTCGCCAGCCGTCTTGGTACCCGCGGCGATCGATGCCCGCCGCTCCTTCTTGGCCCAGCCCGAGCCTTTGAAATGGACGGCCGCTGCCGAGATTGCCTTACGCATCGGGCCGCCGCCGCAGTTGGGGCAGTGCGCCGGACCCGGCGCATGCACGCCATGGACGACCTCCACCCGCCGGCCGCACGCGGCACAGTCGTAGTCGTACAGGGGCATCTGGCGCGATCTGTCCTAGCCGCGGAGGAGTCGCATGCCGCACTTGGGGCAGTAGAACGCGCGCTCGTGCCCCGAGGCGAACCCGCAGTGCGCACAGACCAGACCGCCGCGACCAGCCGCCGGAACCGGCCGCTCGATGGCGGTGAGCCCCATCGCGCACTGGCTGGCGAGGATGTTGTTGAGGAGGCTGCCCAGCAGCTTGGCTCCGAGCCGATCAGTGTCGCCGCGAACGCCCTTGCCGCCCCATCCAACGACGGCACGGCAGATCATGTCACCCGTCGCCTCGTCCCAGTGCGCCGCGACACCACCGACGATCGCGTTGTATTCGGGATAGCCCGACGTATCGACCTCGCCCTCGAGGAGGGCGCACACGAACGTGTCGAACGCGAGATCGACGGCGTCAATCGATTCGAGGACCACCAGGGCATGACGCGTGATCGGTGAGTGGGCGTGGTGCGCGTTCAGCCACTGCATCGCCTCCGACGGCGTGACGATCGTCGGGGTCGCCTCGCTGTACTCGATGGCCAGCGGCTCGACGATCTCGATCTCGCTGCGCGCCAGACCGACGAGCATGGACGGGAGCTCGCGCACGGCCGCCGGGCCTGTCTTCATCCGGACGCCTTCGCTGCTCTTCCCGGCGTAGTAGAGCTTGAGCTGATGGTCCTGGGCGACGACCTCTTCAGGCATCAGCCCCGACGGCTTGGCGGACGTGGGTGCCGGGGGCTCGGCAGCCTGTCCCCGGCGCTTCAGGAATTCGAGGGGCACATGTTGCTCCAGCGATGGCGAGAAATGCGGTCCCCTCTATCGTAGCAGCGGCCGCTCGCCGCTCGATGGACGCGGCCCGAAGGCTGCCGGGCGCCCGGGAGCCACGCTAGCTGGCCAGCAGGATGATCGCCTGGCGCGGCGCGAGGTCGAGGTTGTCGCCGCTCGCGAGGTCCGTGTGTGGTTGCTGATGCGTGTCGAACACGACCGACCATCGCCGGCCCGTCTTGAGACGCACGGATGCCGGTTTCGATCCGAAGTTGACGGCGATGACCATCGTTTCATCTGCGGCCGCCCGTTCGTACGCGTAGACATCGCGCGGCCGAGGCTGGAGTTCGCGGTAGGCGCCTATCTGGAGCGCCGGGTGCGTGCGTCGCAACCAGACGAGCCCCCGGTACGCCGAGAGCACGGATGACGGATCGCCGTCCTGGACGGCGACGTTGCGCGTTCCGGTGTCAGGCGCCATCCGGATCCACGGACGACCGCGCGAGAAGCCGCCGTTCGGGCCGTTGCCCCACGGCATCGGCGACCGGGCCTGATCGCGGTTCCACCACGGCACCAGGCGCCTGACGAGTCGTCCCCCGCGCTTCGCGGGCGGGTCGATGATCTCCGGCCACGGCACCGCTACGTCGCGCGCCCCGATCTCCTCGCCGGAGTACAGGAATGGCGTGCCGCGCATGGTCAGGCTCAGCACGGCGAGTGCCTTCGCCACCTCGTCGCTCGTCTCGGCATCGGGCTTGGGCGCGAGCCGGGACGCCTGGCGCGGCTGGTCGTGGTTCGAGAGCACGATCGTCGGCCAGCCGTCCGGCCCGAAGCGCTACTCGTGCTTCCGGCTCGCCGTAGCGAACCCGGTTGCGCTCCAGCCCTGGCGGATCAGCTCGAAGTCGAAGACGAGGTGCTTTGGCGCGCTCAACCTGGGTGCGAGCCTCGGGTCGCCGGAGAAGAGCTCCCCGACCGTCATGCGCCCGGGGTACGAATCGACGAGGGCGCGAAATTCCTCGAGAAAGCCGGCCAGTTCCGGACGATCCTTGTCGTACAGATGGACCTGGCGGTCATACGGCCGCCGGCCCAACAATCGGCGCGGGTTCGAGGTCAGGTCGGGATCCTTGAAGAACGCGTTGAAGACATCGAGGCGGAATCCGTCCACCCCGCGATCGAGCCACCCGCGAACCATTGCCAGCATCGCCTCGCGGACCGCCGGATTGCGCCAGTTCACGTCGGGCTGCTCGGGCAGGAACGTATGCATGTAGAACTGGCCGCGGACGTCATCCCACGTCCACGCCGACCCGCCAAAGAACGAGGTCCAGTTGTTCGGCCGGCGCAGCCGCCCAAAGCGGTCGCGAACGCCGTCCCGCCACAGGTACCAGTCCCCGAACGGTCCGGAACGGTCGCGCCGCGATTCCTCGAACCAGCGATGGGCCGAGCTCGTATGGTTCATCACCAGGTCGAGCATGATCCGGATCCCGCGCCGGTGGGCTTCCGCGACCAGGCGATCGAAGTCCTCGAGCGTTCCGAACAGTGGGTCGATCGCGTCGTAGTCCGCCACGTCGTAGCCGACGTCGAAGCCCGGCGATGGGTGGATCGGCGACAGCCAGATCGCATCGACCCCCAGCGACAGGTCGGTGCCGTCATTTAAGTAATCCAGCTTGTCGATCAGCCCGGGCAGGTCGCCGAAGCCGTCGTCGTTCGAGTCGGCAAACGAACGCGGGTAGACCTGGTAGACCACGCCCCGCTGCCACCAATCGTCGCCGAACGCAGCGTTCTCGACCGGCGGCGCGGTCGCGCGTGCCGTGGTCGGCGCAGCGCGTGTCTTGCGTGGCGCTCTGGGCATGTTGCGGGCCGTCCCTTCGACGTGCAGCCTCTCCCTTGCGGCGTCCGGGCACCGCGCGTCCAGCCTACGACATCGGCCGGTGCTGGCGCCGGAGCCGACAGGCGCCGGAGCCGACACTGGCACCGACCTATACTCGGCGGTGATGGGCACCGCCTGCCGCACGGCTTCCCGAGCCTGATCGCGTTGGACTCGGCGTCCTGTGCCTGGGAGCCGTGGCCCAGGCGGTCCATCTCCCAATCATCGAG